>DAOLKI010000066.1:0-9834 GCA_035331665.1 Rhodocyclaceae bacterium | reverse complement strand
CCACGTTCACCGTCAAGGCGCCCACCGTCCCGTTCAGCGTCGTCGAACCCGAGGACTGCGTCAACGTGCCCGCGCCCAGGTTCGCGTCAATGCTTCCGCCATTCAGCGTATAGGTGGTCGCCGTGAGGGTCCCGGACCCGGCCAGCGTCCCGGCGCTGGTTAGGGAACCCACGGTATCGTTGGCCGTGGAGAGATCGAGGACGGCGCCGGCGGCTATGGAGACGGCCGCCGCATTGGAAAGCCGGTCCGCGGCGCCGAGTTGCAGTGAGCCCCCCGTGACATTGACCGTGCCGGCAGCCGCGGTTCCATTCAGCACCGTGGTCCCGGTGAGTTGGGCCATGGTGCCGGCACCCAGGTTTCCGTCGATCGTGCCGCCATTCAGGTTGTAGGTCGCCGCGGTCAGCGTGCCGGTGCCTGCCACCGTTCCGGCATTGGTCAGGCTTCCGACGGTGTCGTTGAACGTTGCAAGATCGAGCGTGGCGCCGGCGGCGACGGACACCGCGGTGGTGTCGGCCAGAACATTGTTGGCCCCCAGCGTGAGGGTACCCGCCAGGACGCTGGTGGCTCCCGTGTAGGCGTTGGCGCCGGAAACGGTGAAGTTCCCGGCACCGGTCTTCGTCATGCCGCCGGTGCCGCTGATTGCGCCGCTGAACGTGGTCGAGGTGCCCGAACCGCCGGTCGTCAATGTATTTGCGTTCAGGGTCACATTGCCGGCGCCCGACAGGGCCCCGATGGCCTCGCTGTTCGCCAGATCGAGCGTCGCGCCGGCCGCGACGGTCACCGTGCCGTTTGCATCGGGCAACGCCGTCCCGCCGGAAACCACCAGGGTGCCGGCATTGACCGCCGTTCCACCCGTGTGCGTGTTCGCCTGGGAAAGCGTCATCGTCCCGGCGCCGGCCTTGGCAAACCTGGCCGCGCTGCTGATCACCGTTCCGGCCGTTTGCGAGCCCGCCCCGGAATGGCTGACGGTCATCGTCCCGCCAAGCGCGGCCGACATGTTGCCGATCTGCAAAGCCGCGGCGTTGCTCACGGTGATGGCGGAAGCCGTGGCGTTCGTGGTGGTCAGGGTGCCCTGCAGGGTCACGTTGCCACCGCCCCCGTTCAGGGTGATGGTGGCATTGCCGGCATCCACGGATTTTCCCGCCGCCTGGGTAATACCGCCGGTCCCCGACAGTATTGCGATGGCCCCGTTCTTGGTCTTGACGCCCTCGTTCAGCGTGATGCTGCTGCCGGCCGCCGTTGTCTGCAGCGTGAGGCCGTGGGAATTGGTGTTCGCACTGGCGTCGATCGCCGACGAGACGGTGATGTTGTTGAGGGCCTGCAGACTGACGTCGGCGGCATCGAGTTGCGCGACCACCGCGGCGGCGGTGATCTTGCTCGCGATACCCGGGAAATCGGTACTCAGTATCGTCGCACCGGACAGGTCGCCGCCGAGGCCGTCGATATCCGCCGTCGCGCCGATGTCGATGGAGTCAGGGTCGAGAAGCAACGTTCCCGTGCGCCCCTTCGGCGCGCGCAGATCGGCCGTGCCGCGGTAGTCGAGGAACCCCTTGCCGGAGACTTCCGCCGAGCCGCCGGCGCCCCCCCGGGTCCCTCCCCTGGCCGCGATTCGCCCCTCAAAGCCAGTTGCTCTTTCGGACCACACCACCACCAGGCCACCGTCACCGCGGTCACCGGCCGATGCGTCGAGGACGGCTTCCGCCGAGACGAAGGTCCGTGAGGCGTTGCGCTCCGGACCATGGCCCTGGTACGCGCCGCCGACGAGGATGGTGCCGCCCCCGGTACGGCCGCTCGCATCGACCCGCGTATTGCCCTCCAGCGAGACCGCATCGCCGAGGATACGGATGGCGCCTCCGTTCCCTTCCGTTCCTCGCGCGTCGACGGACCCGGCGATGCGCGTCGTGCCTTCGGACTCCAGCGTCACGCGGCCGCCCGTCGAGCCGCTCGCCGACACGGTCGCACCGGGCTCCACGACGAGGCCTTGCACGGCCTTGAAGACGATCTTTCCGTTTTCGCCGACCACCGCCGAGTTGGCATTGACGATGCCTGCATGACGAATGGCGCCGGCATAGATGCCGATGTGGCCCCCGGTCATTCGCCCGAGATTCACCGCCGCATTGTCCGCAGCGTGCACTTCGACCTGGATGGCCGGTACGGCGGGATCCACCAGATTTGCACTGCGTCCGGCCAGCAACAGGATGTCACCGTTCGGCGCCTCGATCACGCCGCGGTTTTCCACTGAGCCGCCGACCAACACCACGGAGCCACCCTTCAGGGTGCGCAGAGAGCCCTCGTTCAGAACTCTGCCCGCGCCGGCCGAACCGTCGAAGACCCGCTTGCCGTCCAGGAAGTCTGAATTGGCTATGTTCAGGCCCGAGACGACCAGGCCGGCGACATTGACCTGGGCCGAGGGGCCGAAGGCGACGCCGTTCTGGTTGATGATGACCACGTGTCCGTTCGAGGACAGGGTTCCCAGGAAGACAGACGGGTCACCGCCGGTGATCCGGTTCATGACCCAACTGTCGCCGTTCTTCTGGACGAAACGCAGGATTTCCTTCTGGGCGGTGGACAGCGTCTTCCACTCGATTATTGCGTTGGGGCTGTTGAATACGTCCGTGAAATTCTTCCCCGTGACGATCCTTCCGCCGCCGAAGATGAATCGCGGATCCGTGCCCCCGGCGGTCGCGCCGATCGGGAAACAGAGGGCCACCGCCACGGCGATACCACACCGGCGCCAGCCTGGCGAGGCCAACCGCATTTGCTCGAACTTCGGCGCCATGACGGCTCTCCGTCAAAAAACGTAGGAAACGGCGCCATGCATCCGCATGCCGCGCGTCTGGTCGTTCCCCTTGTCAAAAGTCTTCGCGAAATCCAAACGCAGTCCTACGGACTTGCCGATCCCACCCCGCAACCCGACGCCCACGCTCGCGATCGCGGCTCCATGGGCTTCCTGCGCGGCGGGTCGGATTCGCTTCACATATCCGAAATCATAGAACGCCAGCCCTCGCACGCGCAGCGATTCGACGAAGTTCTGTCCCCAGTCCGGCGTATAGAGTTCGAGGGTTCCCCTGTGGCCCTTGTCGCTGGCGAACTCACGCTCCATATAACCTCGGACGGATTCGGCCCCGCCCACGCCGAACTGTTCGCCACTGACCAGCATCTGGCCCGTATATTGCCCGGACATGGCGGCTCGCACCTCCCAGTCCGCCGGCAGGACCCGCGCCAGACTGAATCCGTACCGGTACAAGAGATAGCGCGAGTTGGCCCCCGGCCGCTGGCCGGCCTGCTGGAATGCCGCATCATTGCCGTCGCTTCCTCCGGGCAGGTTCTGGACCGCCGAGAAATACCCCGAAAAATCCGTGTCCGGCCGGCGGAAAGACGTGGCGTAGGTCAGGCTGAAGGGGTGCACCGTCACGTCGGGTACCAGCGTAGCCGTCCCACCGACCGGCACCACGTGGGCCTGATAGGCCCTGAAATCGTAACCGGCGGATACGGAGTTCTCCCAGTCCCCGCGCTTTCCCAGATTGTGCGTGTAGCGCAATCCAAATACCGTCCCGCGGCCGGAAATCATGAAGTTTCCGGCGGCCGACTCGACCCGGCCGGCATCCACGTTGGACGAGCCGTAGAAGAGACCGATGGAACCATTCAACCGGTAGAGCGGGATCTGGTATCCGGCACCGAGGATGGCGACCTGCCGGTGGTGATTGTCGGGAGACGTGATGTACTGGACACTCATGACATGGTCCAGATCGAACACGTTGGCATGCTGGGCGGCGAGGCCAAGTCGGAAGATCCCCGTATTCCGGGTCCCGGTATTGTCCAGGGTCGCCGCGAAACGCAACGGATCCTGATCCGTCGTCTTTGCCACCGCATCGACTTCCCCCGGCTCCCGTCCCGCCTTCAAGGTGACCACGGTCTGTTTCGCGGGATTGTCGTTCACCATCCGCAAGTTGTCCGCCAGCGCGTTGACGTTGGGGGACTCTCCCGTCTTCAGCGCGGCCAGCGAGCGGCCCACGTTCGCGTCCGAGAAATAGCGGTTGCCCTCGTATCGGATCGACATCAGCCTGCCCTCGAGGATGCGGAAACGGACGACGCCGCTGTCCAGTTCCTGTTCCGGCAGTTGGACCTGAACGACGCTGTAACCGGCCGCGACGTACAGTTGCTCAAGGACTTCCAGGGCCTGCTGGACCGAGCCGAAGTCCCTGTCGGGCCCGGTATAGGGTGCCAGCGCCTGCTCGATGAGGGCCGGGGAAAGGAGGGTGTTGTTCTCCACGGCGTACCGCGCGATCGCGAATCGCGGGCCACCATTTGCCGTGGCGCTGCCCTGCCCCGCGGCAAGGCCGCTTACGAGCAACAACGTACCGCCGGCAATGCACCGCAGCAATCGGGAGTCCAAGGAATCCTTTCCCAGTTATCCGTTGGTTGACGCCATTGTAAAGAAAAACTTTAGCTCTTAGCCATAACTCTCCGCCATGTTTGAAGCTCTGACTTCCCGTTGACCACAATCGGGGCAGGGATGTCGGGGAATTTCGCAGCCCGGCTGTCGCCGTCGCCGGGACGTATAATTTTGTTTTGCTTTGCTGCCGAAAACGCCATGTCAGCCCGCCATTGCCCTTTGTTGATCCTCGGTTCCGGTCCCGCCGGATATACCGCCGCCGTCTATGCTGCCCGTGCCAATCTCAGGCCGGTGCTGATCACGGGTCTTGCCCAGGGTGGTCAATTGATGACCACGACCGACGTGGACAACTGGCCGGCGGATGCGGACGGGGTCCTCGGACCGGACCTGATGGCGCGCTTCCAGAAGCATGCGGAGCGTTTCAACACCGAGATCATTTTCGACCACATCCACACCGCCGAACTGGGCCGGCGGCCCTTCCGGCTGGTGGGCGATGCCGGTGAATACACCTGCGATGCCCTGATCATAGCGACCGGGGCATCGGCCCAGTACCTGGGTCTGCCGTCGGAGACGGCATTCCAGGGCAAGGGCGTCTCGGCTTGCGCGACCTGCGACGGATTCTTCTACCGCAACCAGCCGGTGGCGGTGATCGGTGGCGGGAACACCGCAGTGGAAGAGGCGTTGTATCTCGCCAACATTGCCAGCCATGTGACCGTCGTGCATCGGCGGGACAGGTTTCGCGGAGAAAAGATCCTCCAGGACAAACTCTTCGAGAAGGCAGCCGCCGGCAAAGTCACCATCAAGTGGGATCACGTGCTGGACGAGGTGCTGGGCGACAAGACGGGCGTCACCGGCATGCGCATCCGCCACGTCAAGACCGGCGCCACCGAAGACATCGTATTGCAAGGTGTATTCGTGGCCATCGGCCACAAGCCGAACACGGATCTGTTCGCGGGTCAGCTGGAAATGAAGAACGGCTACATCGTCACCCAGGGTGGTGGCGACGGCAACGCGACCGCGGCGAGCATTCCGGGCGTCTTCGCCGCCGGGGACGTCCAGGACCACGTCTATCGCCAGGCCATCACGTCCGCGGCCACGGGCTGCATGGCGGCCCTGGACGCGGAGCGTTACCTGGACGACCTTGGGCACTGAGCCGCCCGGCGCAGACGCTTTCCCGCCCGGGCCGGTCCCGCAAGCCCGGGATGCGACTCCTGACGACCGGGACGCCTTCCGGCAGGCTATCCGCGATGCCCAGCCATTGAACTGGGATCGCGTGCATCACGAACCTCCGCGTCCGCCGGCACTCCCGCGCCAGCGATGGAAGGACGAAGCCTCGGCCCTGCGCGAGTCCATGCGGGGTCCGCCCCTTCTGGACCTGCACCTGGAAGGTGGCGACGAGGCGGCATGGCTGAGATCCGGCCTGCCGCCTTCCGTCCTCCGGGACCTGAGGCGCGGCCGCTGGGTCACGCAGGCGGCTGTCGATCTGCACGGAATGAATCGCGACGAGGCCCGCGTGGCCGTCGGCGTGTTCCTCACGGAAAGCGTGGACGCAGGACGACGGTGCATCCGCGTTGTCCACGGCAAAGGTCTGGGGTCGCCCGGGCGCGATCCGGTATTGAAGAGGCTGGTATTGGGCTGGCTCGCCCAGCGCCGGGAAGTTCTGGCCTTCTGTCAGGCTCGGGCGGTGGAAGGGGGTGCCGGTGCCGTCATTGCCCTGTTGCAGCCGACCCGGAGACAGACCGGGCGATGAACCAGATGGCGAGGTAATAACTTCCGAGAACCCAGAGGCGGCCCAAGGGTAAAGCACCCGCGAACCGGTCCCAGGCCAACAGGGAATCGGAGCACAAGAAGCAGGCGCCGCCGATTGCCAGGAAGAACGTCGACGGGGTTCGCAACAGGCGATGGCGAACCGCCCCCTGGGCCGCCATCGCCGTCAGCACCGCGACGTACGCCAGGACGGGGAGTTGCAGGGGTTGCGGCACCGAGGGCCACAACACGGCGAGGATCGCCCCGGCCACCAAGCCGTAGGCCACAAAGGGCCACGGGCTGGCCGCGAACCGGGCACCCCGCACCGCCGCGGCGATGAACCAGAGATGCCCGACGAGGAAACTTGCCAGGCCCAGCATGAATCCCTGAGCCAGGGGCAGCATCAAGAATATGTCGCCGCCGGCGCAAAAGACCAAGGCAATGGCCACCCGGACCCGATAGCGGACGTCGAAAGGCTGACAGGCGAACCATGCACGCGCCAGCACCAGGAAGGTGGTGGCGGGTTTGGCGATGTAGTGGATCCAGCGGCCCGGATCCCCGGCGAGGGCCGAGGCGATGGCCACCGCCCCCGCGGCGACTATGGCCCACTCGAGCGCCGGCCCGGATCGCGCAGCCGGGGTGGCCTGGCTCAGATGGCCGCCTCGTCGGTCTCGCCGGTGCGGATCCTGACTACCTGTTCGACGGGCATGACGAAAATCTTCCCGTCCCCGATCTTGCCCGTACGGGCCGCCTTGACGATCGCCTCGATCGCCGCGTCGGCGGTGGCCTCGGCGACGACGATCTCGATCTTGATCTTGGGCAGGAAGTCGACCACGTACTCAGCCCCGCGATAGAGCTCCGTATGTCCCTTCTGACGGCCGAATCCCTTCACTTCGGTGACGGTGAGCCCAGTCACACCCACGTCGGACAGGGCCTCGCGGACTTCATCCAGTTTGAAGGGCTTGATGATGGCTTCAATCTTCTTCATTGCGTCTGCTTCCTCCGCGGCTTTGATCTGGGTTTTTCCGGAATCAGAACTCGTCCTGATACCGCGATGTTATCGGATAGCGCCAATCCTTGCCGAATCCCCGCCTCGTGACCCGTATCCCGACCGGCGCCTGCCGTCGTTTGTATTCGTTGCGCTTCAGCATGCCGACGACCTTCCGCACGTCGTCCTCGCGATGGCCCGCGGCAATGATTTCCTTCGGACTGCGATCGTTTTCCATATACGCCTCGATGATCGCGTCGAGGATTTCGTAAGGCGGCAGCGTGTCCTGATCCGTCTGGTCCGGCTTTAATTCCGCCGACGGTGGTCGAACGAGGATGTTCTCGGGAATGACCGGAGACAGGCCGTTGCGGTAACGGCAAAGGCGATAGACGAAGGTCTTGAATACATCCTTGATCACCGCAAAACCCCCAGCCATGTCGCCGTAGAGCGTCGCATAACCGACTGCCATCTCGCTCTTGTTGCCGGTGGTGAGGACAATGGCGCCGGTCCGGTTGGAGAGCGCCATCAGGATCATGCCGCGTATCCGTGCCTGGATGTTCTCCGGGGTGGTATCGGCCCATTGCGTCGGAGGCAGGTCGGCAAACAGGGGGGCGAGCATCCCGGAGTAGGTGTCCATGGCCGGCCCGATGGGCACCTCGTCGTAGCGCACGCCAAGGGCTGCAATCAGCGCCCGGGAGTCGTCGAGGCTCATTTGCGCGGTATACGGCGACGGCATCATCACCGCCCGGACGCGGTCGGGTCCGAGCGCGTCGACGGCGATGCACAGAGTGAGGGCAGAATCCACGCCGCCCGACAACCCAAGCACGGCACCGGGGAAGCCGTTCTTCCCGAGGTAATCCCGCACGCCCAATTGAAGAGCATCGTACACCTCTGCCTCGATCGGCCGATGGGTTGCCACAACCCCCGGCAACACCCGGCCACCGGATATTTCGACGAAAGCAAGATCCTCGACGAAAGCGGGCGACTGGTGGGTCAGACGGCCCTCCCCGTCGATGACGAATGACGCCCCGTCGAAAACCAGTTCGTCCTGCCCACCGACCATGTTGCAATAGACGACGGGCATGCGTGTCGCCCGGACCCGCTCGCGCAGGACCTCGTGCCGATCTCCCTGCTTGAACATATGGAAGGGCGAGGCATTGAGCGCCAGCAGCACTTCGGCACCGGCGGCCCGGTTGTCTTCCGCGACTCCCGGTTGCCAGACATCTTCGCAAATGGCGATGCCAATGCGCGTTCCAGCGACATCGACGAGGCATACACCGTCCCCGGCGTCGAAATAGCGCTCCTCGTCGAACACTTCTGAATTGGGCAGGCGGCCTTTGCTGTACGTCGCTTCCACCCGGCCGTGGCGCAGCAGGGATGCGGCATTGCGCCTGCGTCCGCCCTCTTCTCTGGGATGCCCGACGATCGTCGGGATCGCAATCTCCCCGGCCAGCTTTCCCAGTGCGACATCGCAGGCCCGGTAGAAATCGGGGCGCAGGAGCAAGTCTTCCGGCGGATAGCCGCACAGCGCCAGTTCCGGCGTCAGGAGCAGGTCGGCTCCCGAATCCCCCGCCCGGCGCGCGGCATCAGCGATTTTGCGGGAGTTTCCGGTCAGGTCGCCAACCGTGCAATTGATCTGGGCGACGGCAATTTTGACGCGTTTCATGGCGGGTAATATACCGCAGCGTTCCGCCGGGCCCCGGCAGATTGCCGGGGCCCCGGTCGATCCGGTTCCTCGCTGCCGACTCCGACGCATTCTCGCCATGGAAACCCGCCTTCTCGATCGGATCACCGATATCCCCGCGCCCGCCTGGGACGGCCTCGCGGCAGGCCATCCGTTTGTCGGACACGCCTTTCTGGCCGCCCTCGAGGAGACGGGTTGCGCCGATGCCGAGTCCGGCTGGCGCCCACGTCACCTTGTTCTCGAGGAAGCGGGGAAGATCGTCGGCGCGCTTCCGTTGTACGAGAAAAGCCATTCGTATGGCGAGTTCGTTTTCGACTGGGCGTGGGCGGACGCGTATCACCGCCACGGACTGGCCTACTATCCGAAATGGGTCGGGGCCGTCCCGTTCTCGCCGGTGACCGGTCCGCGCCTGCTCGCGGAGACGGAAGAAATCAAGATCCGCTTGCTGCGCGAGGCGGTCGGGCATGCTGCGCAGTCCGGCGTTTCTTCCTTTCATCTGCTCTTCCCAGAAGAAGCGGAGGCGCGTCTCGCATCGGACAGCGGGCTGTTGTCCCGGCGCGATGTGCAGTTCCACTGGCACAACCCGGGATACCGGGATTTCGCGGATTTCCTGGCTGATCTGGCCGGACCCAAACGACGGAAGATCCGCCAGGAAAGGCGGTACGTCGAGACTGCCGGCATAGAGGTCAGCGCGCTTCCGGGGCACGCCGCAGGCCCCGCCGACTGGCGTTTCTTCTACAGCTGCCACCGGAATACCTACCGTCTCAAAGGCCGGAAACCCTTCCTCAGCGAGGCATTCTTTCTTCGGCTTGCCGAATGCATGCCCGGAAATCTGGTGCTCTTCCTGGCGCGCCGGGGAAACAGTCCGATCGGCGCCTCCCTGTGCCTGCGCGACGAGGAACGGCTCTACGGCCGTTACTGGGGCAGTGTCGAGGAGGTGTCCTGCCTGCATTTCGAGGCCTGTTTCTACGCACCCATCGCCTATTGCATCCGGGAGGGTCTGCGGGTGTTTGAAGGGGG
>DAOLKI010000065.1:0-9953 GCA_035331665.1 Rhodocyclaceae bacterium | reverse complement strand
TTCTTCGCGCGCAAGTTCATGTTCGTCAAGGTGGCCGCCGCCTACGTGGTGCTGCCGGGCGGCTTCGGCACGCTGGACGAACTGCTCGAGGCCCTCACGCTGATCCAGACCCGCAAGACGCCGCGCATCCCTCTCATCCTCGTGGATTCCGGGTTCTGGGCGGGGCTGCTCGACTGGTTCCGCGGGCGGCTCGTGGCGGACGGCATGATCAATGCCGACGACATCGCCCTGCTGCAGGTGATCGACGAGCCGGAAAAGGTGGTGGAGGCGATCTTCAAGCATTACGAAACACGCGCTTTCGACCGCTTGCCGGAGGAGCACGAGCTGCTTCTGAACCTTTGATAGAATTGACGTTTTCGCCCACAAGGTCCTGTCATGCCGCGCCGCGCCGCCTTTGCCCTACTCGTCGCCCTGGCCCTGCCCGCGGTCGCCCAGCAGGGCCTGCCCAAACTGGAGCCCCTGCCGGAACCGCCGCCGCCGCCGCCGGGAATGCGCGACGCGGATCTGGAACCCTCCGTGACCATCATCCGGCGCGGCGAGGACAAGGTCGAGGAATACCGGCTGAACGGCAAGCTCTACATGATCAAGGTCACCCCACCCCATGGCGTCCCCTACTACCTGGTGGACGAACAGGGCCACGGCGTCCTGTCGCGCAAGGAATCGGTGGATTCCGCCACGCGGCCTCCCATGTGGGTGATCGGAACGTTCTGAACGGCAACCGCACGGGCGGGCCGGTCGTCGAAGCCCGATTCCGGTCCTCTGCAGTCGCCGCCGGCCCCGCGCACCCGAGCCGCTGATTCCCCATGCAAGCCCGTCGCCTTCCTGCCCGTCACGGCGCCCTGTGGGTGATCGCGGGTTTCCGCCTGTTCCGTGCCAACCCACCCTTCCTGGTGGCGCTGACGCTGGGATTCATGTTCGTCGCCCTGGCGATCAATCTGCTCCCCCTGGTCGGCCCCTTCCTGCTGCCTCTCGCCCTGCCGGCCCTGAACCTGATCGTCGCCAACGGCTATCGCCTCGTGGAACGGCGCAACCCACCCACCCAGACGGGCCTGCGGGCGGGACTGGAGAAGAATGCCCACCACCTGCTGCGGCTGGGGGGCCTGCACCTGCTGGGCTCCCTGCTGGTCCTGTTCGCCAGTTTCGGTCTCGATGCCGGACTGGATCTCGGCGATACGGACAACGCGAATCCCGCCGACATGGTGATGATGATGATGCGCCTGCTGGCCCTCGCGATCCCGGTGATCATGGCCCTGTGGTTCTCGCCCTTGCTCACCGGGTGGGAAGGCATACCGGCGACCAAATCCGTCTTCTTCAGCGCCTATGCGGCCTACACCAACTGGCGCGCCTTCCTGGCCTATGGCGCGACCGTGGGCCTGATCGGCGTCATGTTCCCCGGGCTCATCCTGCTTCTGGCCGGCCTGGTGTCCCAGTCCCTCCTCACCATCCTGTTCCTCGCGCTGCGGATCGTGTTGCTTTTCGTCTTCGCGCCGGCATTGATGGCGAGCGTCTACCTGAGCTATCGGGACGTATTCGGCGGCGATGGCGCCGATTGAGGCCGGACCCGTCGGCATCCTGGGCGGGACCTTCGACCCTGTGCATCTGGGCCATCTCCGCCTGGCCGAGGAAGCCAGGCAGTTCCTGGGGCTGGTCCGCGTGCTCTGGATACCGGCCGGCCGGCCACCCCACCGGGGCACTCCGACGGCCGGAGCCGACGACCGGCTGGCCATGACCGGCCGGGCCATCGCAGGCAACCCCGCCTTCGCCATCGACGACGCGGAGGTGCGCGCGGATGTCCCCAGCTACACGGTGTCTACCCTGGAACGGCTGCGCGCGGCCCTGGGGCCGGACCGCCCGCTCGTCCTGCTGATGGGCGCCGATGCCTTCCGCGGCCTGCCCACCTGGCACCGGTGGCGGGAAGTCTTCGGGCTCGCCCACCTGGGCGTGGCGACCCGTCCCGGCCATGAACTCCGGGAAAACGGAATGGCGGAGGATCTGGCCGGGGAATGGCGCGCCCGCCGGGTCCCGGCCCTGGCGCCGACGCCGGCCGGCGGCATCGCGAGTTTCCCGATGACTGCCCTGGACATATCGGCCACTTCGGTGCGCCGCCTCCTCGCCGCGGGCGCCAGTCCCCGCTATTTGATCCCCGACGGGGTTCTCGACTATATTCGTTCGCACTCCCTCTACCGCTGATCCATGGACGTCCGCAAGCTCCAACGAATCGCCGTCACCGCCCTCGAGGACATCAAGGGCAAGGACATCGAAGTCATCAACACCCGCAAACTGACGTCCCTGTTCGACCGCATCATCATCGCCAGTGCGGATTCGACCCGGCAGGTGAAGGCTCTGGCGCGCAATGTCGAGGAGAAGGTCCGGGAGGCCGGCGGACAGGTCTTCGGCGTCGAGGGCGAAGAGGTCGGCGAATGGGTCCTGGTGGATCTGGGCGACGTGGTGGTCCACGTGATGCAGCCCGCCATCCGCGCCTACTACAACCTGGAGGAACTCTGGCAGGGCAAGCCGCGGCGGGCCTCCGCGGCGGGCGATGCCGACGCGGCGTGAAGCTGGTCGTGCTCGCCGTCGGCACCCGGATGCCGGCCTGGGTCGAGGAGGGATGGAAGGATTTTTCCCGCCGCATGCCAAGGGAATTGCCGATGGAACTCATGGAGGTGAAGGCGGAGCCGCGCACGTCCGGCAAGCCGGTTCCGGCACTGCTCGCTGCCGAGGAAGGAAGGCTGCGTCAGGCCACGCCGTCCGGTTTCCGGCGCATCGTCCTCGACGAACGGGGCCGCGACCTGACGACGCGGGCACTCGCCGAGCGCCTCGGCGCCTGGATGGGCGAGGGTCGCGACGCCGCGTTCCTGATCGGCGGCCCCGACGGGCTGGCGCCGGCGCTGAAGGAGGAGGCCGACGAGACCTGGCGGCTGTCCAGCCTCACGCTGCCGCATGCCCTCGCGCGCGTCCTGCTGGCCGAAGCCCTCTACCGCGCGGCCAGCCTGTTGAAGGGCCATCCCTACCACCGGGAATGAGCCGTCTCCCGCAATCCCTGGCGAGCATACCGACATGAGCCAACTCGAACCGCGCATCTATCTCGCATCGCGCAGCCCGCGCCGGCGCGAACTCCTGAACCAGATCGGGGTGCGTTTCGACCTGATGCTGTTCCGCAGCGGGCCGCGGGAGGATCCGGAAACCGCCGAACACCCCCTCGCGGGCGAAAACCCGGACGACTACGTGGTCCGCGTCGCGCGCGCCAAGGCGGCCCATGGCACCCGGCTGATCGGCATGCGCCACCTGCTGGCCCATCCGGTGCTGGCCGCCGACACGACGGTCGATGTCGGCGGCGAGATCGCCGGGAAGCCGCAAACCGAAGCCCACGCAGTGGAGATCCTCGGCCGCCTGTCCGGTCGCAGCCACCGGGTGCTGACCGCCGTGGCCGTTGCGGAGGGCGACCGCCTGGAATGCGCCCTCTCCGTCAGCGAGGTGCGTTTCCGCGACCTCGGCGAGCGGGAGATCCGCCGCTACGTGGCCTCCGGGGAGCCCATGGACAAGGCCGGCGCCTACGGCATACAGGGAAAGGCCGCCATGTTCATCGCCGAGATCCGGGGTTCCCACTCGGGAATCGTCGGGCTGCCCCTGTTCGAGACGGCCCAACTGCTGGCCGCTTTCGGCTACCCTTTCTGAATTCGCCACCGGCAGGGAAGCCCGAGCATGGAGTTCCTGATCAATTTCACGCCGCAGGAAACCCGCGTCGCGCTGATGCAGCAGGGCGTCGTCCAGGAATTGCACATCGAGCGCACGAACAGCCGCGGCATCGTGGGCAACATCTACCTGGGACGCGTGGTGCGCGTGCTGCCGGGCATGCAGTCCGCCTTCATCGACATCGGCCTGGAGCGCACCGCCTTCCTGCACGTGGCGGACATCTGGGAGGAACGCCAGGGGGGCCACGAGGCGCGGCCCATCGAGCGCATCCTCAGCGAGGGCCAGGACCTGGCGGTCCAGGTGCTCAAGGACCCCATCGGCACCAAAGGGGCGCGCCTGTCCACCCAGATTTCCATCGCCGGCCGGCTGCTCGTCTATCTGCCCCAGGAGAAGCACATCGGCATCTCCCAGCGCATCGAGGGAGAGGCCGAGCGGGAGCAGTTGCGCAGCACGATCCAGTCGCTGCTGCCCCCGGACGAGTGCGGCGGATTCATCGTCCGGACGATGGCCGAGACGGCCACCCGCGACGAACTGGGTGTGGACATCGCCTACCTGCGCCGCCTCTGGGCGGAAATCCGCCACCGGGCCCAGGCGGCGCGGCCGCCATCGCTGCTGCACCACGACCTGACGCTCGCGCAGCGCGTCCTGCGCGACCTCGTGACGGGCGAAACGACCCGCATCGTCGCCGACTCGCGGGAGAACTTCCAGAAACTGTCGGCCTTCGCGCAGGAATACGTGCCCCAGGTGGCCCACCTGCTCGAGCATTACACGGGGGAGAGGCCTCTGTTCGACCTGCACGGCGTCGAGGACGAGATCCAGAAGGCCCTGGCGCGGCGGGTGGACCTCAAGTCGGGCGGCTACCTGATCATCGACCAGACGGAGGCGATGACCACCATCGACGTCAATACCGGTGGTTTCGTGGGGTCGCGGAATTTCGACGACACCATCTTCAAGACGAACCTGGAGGCGGCCCAGACCATCGCCCGGCAGTTGCGCATGCGCAACCTGGGCGGCATCATCATCGTCGATTTCATCGACATGGAGACCGAGGACCACAAGCGCGAGGTGCTCGCCGAATTCAACAAGGCCCTTTCCCGCGACCATACCCGCATCTCGGTGAACGGCTTCACCCAGCTTGGCCTGGTCGAGATGACCCGCAAGCGGACCCGGGAGTCCCTGGCCCACGTGCTGTGCGAGCCCTGCCCCACCTGCGGCGGCCGGGGCGAGGTGAAGACGGCCCAGACCGTGGCCTACGAGATTCTTCGGGAGCTGCTGCGCGAGGCGCGCCAGTTCAATGCGCGGGAGTTCCGCATCCTGGCCTCGCCGGCCGTCATCGACCTCTTCGTGGAGGAGGAATCCCAGGCGCTCGCGATGCTCTCCGACTTCATCGGCAAGCCGGTGTCGCTCCAGGCGGAGTCGAGCTACACCCAGGAGCAGTACGACATCGTCCTGATGTAGGTCGCGGGGCGGTCACTTCTGCTTCGGAAGCCGCCCCATCAGGTAGAACTCGTCGTTGGCCCGCATCCCCGTCATGTTGGCCATGCGGTTCGACAGGCCGAAGAAGGCCGAGATCGCGCCGATGTCCCAGATGTCCTCGTCGTCGAAGCCGTGGCCGCGCAGGGTCTCGTAGTCCCGCTCGTCGATGGCGTAGGCCTCGAAAGCCACCTTCATCGCGAAATCCAGCATGGCCCGCTGGCGCGGCGTGATATCCGCCTTGCGGTAATTGACGGCCACCTGGTCGGCGACCAGGGGCGCCTTGGCGCGGATGCGCAGGATCGCGCCGTGGGCGACAACGCAGTACTGGCACTGGTTCGCATTCGAGGTGGCGACGACGATCATCTCGCGATCCGCCTTGCTGAGTCCCCCGTCCTTTTCCATGATCGCGTCGTGGTAGGCGAAGAAGGCCCGCCACTCGGCCGGCCGGTGCGCCAGGGCCAGGAAGACGTTGGGGACGAAACCGGATTTTTCCTGGACTTCCAGGATGCGGCTCCGGATGTCCTCGGGCAGATCCTGCAGCTCGGGAACGGGGTAACGGCTGATCGGATGGGCGGACATGGCATTCTCCTCGGATCGGGTTTCGTGGGCCGGCGGTTGAGTCCCGCCTCGTTTGGCGGTAATTTTGCCCGAACCCCATCGCCGGAGACCGGACCATGCCGGAAAAAGACCCCCACTTCGACAGCCTTTATCCGCAACGGGCGTTCGATCGTCGCGCCTTCGTGGTGACCGCGCTGGGGGCGGGTTTCGCCCTCGCGGTGCAGCCCGTGGTGGCCCAGACGGTGGTGACCACGGATACCCAGGGGATCGAGGTCGGGGAAATCCGGGTGCCGACCCGCGATGGACCGCTGCCTGCCTTCCAGGCCCGCCCGGCCGCCGCCGCCGGCAGGCTGCCGACCGTGCTCGTGGTGCACGAGATATTCGGGGTCCACGAGTACATCAAGGACGTGTGCCGGCGGCTGGCCAAGGCCGGATATCTCGCCATCGCGGCGGAGATGTACGCCCGCCACGGTGACGTGGGAAAGATGCGCAATGTCCAGGACATCCTGGATGGGCCGGTGGCCCAGGCGGCCGACTCGGAACACATGACGGATCTCGACGCCTGCGCGGCCTGGGCCGCCGCGAACGGGGGCGACCCGGAGCGGCTGGCCGTGACCGGGTTTTGCCGCGGTGGCCGGACCACGTGGCTCTATGCGGCCCACAATCCACGGCTGAAGGCTGCGGTCGCCTGGTACGGCACGCTGGAAGGCCCGCCTACCGCCCGACAGCCGAAACACCCGCTGGATGTTGCCGCGGAGCTGAAGGTGCCCGTGCTGGGGCTCTACGGGGACGCCGACCAGGGCATCGACAACGACCAGATCGGCGACATGCAGGAACAACTCAGGAAGGCCGGCGGAAAGTCCGTCATCCACGTGTATCCCGGCGCCCCGCACGCCTTCCACGCCGATCATCGGGCCACGTACCGGAAGGCCGAAGCGGAGGACGGCTGGCGGCGCATGCTGGAGTGGTTCCGCGCCAGGGGAGTGTGAGCCGGCAAACTCGCCGGGCGCCGAGTTCCGTGGCGGGCCCGTCGAATGGGCCGGCCGCATGCGTCCATTTCCTTCCACGGCCGCTTGGTCTATAGTTTGAGTGGATAATTGCGTGCGCTCCTTCCATGGCTTCCTTGGGCATTTCCCTACGTACCGTCGGCATCTCCCAGGCGACCGGGGTCCAGATCCCGGCCACCCGTGAGCAGCTGGGCGAGACGCTGCCCAGATCCGAAGGGACCCAGGCACCTGCCGCCACGAAAACGCTGAGCCCGGAGCAGCAACGCGTGGTCCGGGAGCTGCAGGCCATAGACCGCAAGGTGCGGGAGCACGAGGCGGCGCATCTGCAGGCGGGGCGGGGGGTGGTCACCAGCGGCGCCAACTTCGCCTACGCGTATGGTCCGGATGGCCGCCAATACGCCGTTTCCGGCGAGGTCGGGATCGATACGTCGGCGGAGCGCAAGCCGGAGGCCAACATCGACAAGGGCGAGCGCATCCAGGCCGCGGCGCTGGCACCCCGGGACCCCAGCCAGCAGGACTACCGGGTCGCCGCCGTGGGCGTCGAGCTGGAATCCCAGGGTCGGGCCGACCTGGCGCGCCAGCAGGCCGAGCAGAGGGCCGTCGAGGCCGAGCAGGGCCGGGCCGAGCGGGACAGGCAGCGCCAGGAAGCCACGGATGCCGTGCGCGATGCGGCGGTGCGCGCCTACGCGAGCCCGGTCACGGTCGCCAACAGTTTTTCGGTCTTCGCCTGACCGCGCGTCCGGCGACTTTCCCGTCCGTATCGATGCCCGGGCTGCGGCACCCGTTGCCGCAAACACCTTCCTTCGGTTAAGCTACCAAGCAATTGCTTGGTTTGTGGACCACCCCCCACCGGGGGTCAGAAGGGCAGGGATTGCATGGCGTATCGCTCCGTATTCCGACCGGACCTGTTCCGGGACCAGGTCGTCCTCGTCACCGGGGGCGGCTCGGGTATCGGCCGATGCACGGCCCATGAACTCGCCAGCCTGGGCGCCGGCTTGGCGCTGGCCGGCCGCGGCCTCGACAGGCTGGCTACGGTCCGGGACGAGATCGCGGCCGCCTGCCCCGCTGCAAAAGTAAGCATCCACTCCTGCGATATCCGCGAGGAGATGGCGGTTTCCGAGACGGTGACCGCCGTCCTGGCGGAACACGGCCGTATCGACGGCCTGTTCAACAACGCCGGCGGCCAATACCCGGCGCCGTTGAAGGACATCTCGTTCAAGGGTTGGGAGACCGTGGTCCGCAACAACCTGACCGGCGGTTTCCTGGTGGCCCGGGAGTGCTACCGGCAGTGGATGGAGCAACACGGCGGCGCCGTCGTCAACATCATTGCCGACATCTGGGGTGGCATGCCGGGCATGGGCCACTCGGGAGCCGCCCGGGCCGGGATGCTCAATTTCACCGAGACGGCGGCCTGCGAATGGGCTCATTCCGGGGTTCGGGTCAATGCCGTGGCCCCCGGATGGATCGCCTCCAGCGGGTTCGAGCACTACCCCGAGCCGGTCAAGGCCATGGCCAAGACGCTGAAGCGCAAGGTTCCCCTGCAACGCATGGGCACGGAGGCCGAGGTGTCCGCGGCGGTCGTCTTCCTGCTCAGCGAAGCCGCCGCCTTCATCACCGGCACCTGCCTGCGCGTGGACGGCGGGGTACCCAACGCGCGGCACACCTGGCCGCTGATCCCGCACGACCGGTCCCGGCCCTACAACGGGTTTCCCCTTTACCGGCCGCCCGGATTCCTGGAGGACTGATGCCCCGCCTGCAATCCAGCTTCGACCCTGGGACGGAAACCGCCCGGGCCAACCGGGAGGCGTGGCTGCGCCTGATCGGCGGCTTCCGCGCCGTCGAGGCCCGGACCCGCGCCGCCTCGGAACGGGCGCGCCCGATCTTCGACAGGCGGGGCCAGCTCCTGCCCCGGGAACGGGTGACCCGCGTCCTGGATGCGGGTTCCCCCTTCCTGGAACTGTCGACCCTGGCCGGCTGGTGCCAGGACAATCCGGACCCCGAGAAGACGTTGCCGGGGGGCGGGCTCGTGGCCGGCATCGGCTACGTGTCCGGCGTGCGCACCATGGTCATGGCCTCCGATTCGGGCATCGAGGCGGGGGCCATCCAGCCCCGCGGCCTGGACAAGGTCCTGCGCATGCTGCGCATCGCCCTGGAGAACAAGCTTCCGCTCCTTTACCTGGTGGAGAGCGCCGGGGCCAACCTGCTGCGCTATCGGGTGGAGGATTTCGTGCTCGGCGGAGGTCTGTTTTGCGGCATGACCCGGTTGTCCGCCGCGGGTGTCCCGGTGGTCTCGGTCGTGCACGGTGCTTCGACGGCCGGGGGCGCCTACATGCCGGGGATGTCCGATTACGTCGTCATGGTGCGCGGCCGTGCGCGGGCTTTCCTGGCCGGCCCGGCGCTGCTCAAGGCGGCGACGGGGGAAGAGGCCACGGAGGAGGCCCTCGGCGGGGCGGAGATGCACGCCACGGTCTCCGGTCTCGCCGAGTATCTGGCCGAGGACGACGCGGACGGCCTGCGCCTCGCCCGGGAAATATTCGCCCAGCTCGACTGGAACCGCGACCGTCGCCCGGATCCGACGGGGACGCCGCCCTCCTTCGACCCGGAGGACTTGCTGTCCCTGGTGCCCCTGGACACGCGCAAGCCCTACGACGTGCGGGAGGTCATCGCCCGTATCGTCGACGATTCCGACTTCCTGGATTTCAAGCCGCTGCACGGCGCGTCCACCGTTTGCGGCCATGCCGCCATCGACGGCCGGCGGGTCGGCATCCTGGGCAACAACGGCCCCATCGACCCGGCCGGCGCCACCAAGGCCAGCCAGTTCCTGCAACTGCTCTGCCAGAGCGGCACGCCGGTCGTCTACCTGCAAAACACGACCGGCTACATCGTCGGCACGGCAAGCGAGCGCGCCGGCATGATCAAGCACGGGGCCAAGATGATCCAGGCGGTGGCCAATGCCACCGTCCCGCAGATCACGCTGCACATCGGCGCCTCGTTCGGCGCCGGCAACTACGGCATGGGCGGACGCGGCTTCGAGCCCCGTTTCGCCCTTTCCTGGCCCAACGCGAAGACCGCCGTCATGGGCGGCGAACAGGCGGCCATGACCATGCGCCAGGTGCTGGAGGCGAAAGGGAAGATGCCCGCCGAGGAGATCGCCGCGCTGGAACGGAAGATCGTGGACACCTTCGAGCGCCAGGCCTCCGCCTTCTATACCAGCGGCAT
>DAOLKI010000064.1:0-9998 GCA_035331665.1 Rhodocyclaceae bacterium | reverse complement strand
TACATTGCCAATACCCGATCAACGTACACGGAGAACGCCATGAACATCCTGCAGATCAACTCCAGCGCCCGCAGCACCGGCTCCCATTCCACCACCCTGGCGGACGACATTGCCGCCCGCACCCGGGCCGCCCACCCGGGCGCCTCGCTGACGGTTCGCGACCTGGCCGCCAAGCCCCACCCGGCCCTGGACGAGGCGGCGCTCTCGGCCTTGTTCACGCCGGAGACCCAGCGCAGTGCCGAGCAGGCCGCCCGGGTGGCCCTCGACGACGCGCTGATCGCCGAAGTCCAGGCGGCCGACGTGCTCATCCTCGGCGTGCCCATGTACAACTTCGGCGTCAGCACCCAGCTCAAGAACTGGATCGATGCGATCTCCCGGGCCCGGGTGACCTTCCGCTACACGGAAAACGGCCCCGAGGGCCTGTTGACGGGCAAGACGGTCTACGTGGCCCTGACCCGGGGCGGCATCCATCGGGACCGCGCCTCGGACACGGTGGTGCCCTACCTGCGCACCGTCCTCGGCTTCCTGGGCATGACCGACCTGCGCTTCGTCTATGCTGAGGGCCTGGGCATGGGCCCGGAGGCGGAGCGGCAGGGCCTCGCCGGCGCCCGGGTGGAAATCGACGCCCTGTTCGCCTGATAACGACGCCAACCCCTGGAGAGCGGAAATGGATGCACCAGTCATGAGTCCCGAAGTGGCCCGGCCCCGCGCCGTGGAACGCCTCGTCGGCGGGCAGGACGTGATGGACGGCGCCGGCGTGCGGATCAACCGGGTCCTCGCCCAGAACCTGCAACGGCGCCTCGATCCCTTCCTGATGCTGGACATCTTCGGCAGCAACGACCCCGGCGACTATATCGCCGGGTTCCCCGACCATCCGCACCGGGGCTTCGAGACCGTCACCTACATGATCGCCGGACGCATGCGCCACCGGGACAACGCGGGCCACGAGGGCCTGCTCGAGAACGGCGGCATGCAATGGATGACGGCCGGGCGCGGCGTCATCCATTCCGAGATGCCGGAGCAGGAAGAGGGCATCATGGAAGGGTTCCAGCTCTGGCTCAACCTGCCCGCGAAGGACAAGATGGCCGCTCCCTGGTATAGGGACTTCCAGGCCGCGGACCTGCCCCGCTACCGGACGGCGGAGGGCATCGAGGTCGCCGTCCTCGCCGGGATGAGCCGCGGGATGGCGGGCGCCGTGACCCGCCCCGTCACCGAGCCCCTGTACCTGGACATCCGCCTGCCGGCCGGTGCCGATTTCGCCGAGCCATTGCCGGCCGGCCACAATGCCTTCGTCGTGCCTTACCGCGGCGAGGTGGAGGTCGGCGGGACCGCCGTCCCCCGGGGCCGCATGGCCCTGCTGGCCAACGAGGGGGACGGGGTGGCGATCCGCGCGTCGCGGGCGGCCAGCGCCGTGCTGATCGCGGGGCGACCGCTCGACGAACCCATCGCCCAGCACGGGCCTTTCGTCATGAACACCCAGGAGGAGATCCTCCAGGCCTTTCGCGACTACCGCGACGGCCGGTTCGGCTGAGGGACCGGCGATGCCCCTATGACGGGCCATTGCCGGCGCCCCGCCTTGATGCGTCCTCGGCGAGCGGGGGTACGCCGCCCGCGGCGGTCCCGGCACCCGCCGGCCGCGGTCCGGACCGGCCCGGACCGGTTCCTTCCCGCGCACACCGGGCTGCCGCCGCAGAACAGATCGCCGCAGGCATTTCAATCGGCATTTTCCGATGCCGCCGTCGCGCGGCGCGATACGTCTGCTCGGCGGCCGAACCGCGGCGTATGATCCGTTCGAGAAGAACTTCGATCCGAACCCGAAAGCAAAAGCGAGATCGCGATGCACGAACTGGTCGAACCATTCCGCCGGTCGCTGGAAGTCCTCGACCGCGTGGGTGCCGACAAGATCTTCGAACAAGCCCTGTCCTCCATGACGCCCATCCAGGCCGTGGAGGGAGTGGTCGTGCCGGCTCTCCAGCAGATGGGCGAGGCCTGGGAGGCCGGATCCGTCGCCCTGTCCCAGATCTACATGGGCGGCCGCTTCTGCGAGGAACTCGTGGAAAAGGTGCTGCCCCCCAGCGACCCGGACCGCAAGCATCAGCCGCGCTCCGCCATCGTCGTCTTCAGCGACTACCACATGCTCGGCAAGCGCATCGTCTATTCCCTGATGCGCGCCAGCGGCTTCGAACTCTTCGACTACGGGCGCATGGACGCGGACGAACTGGTGGAACGGGCCGTGGCCGACAGGATCCGCGTGCTGCTCATCTCCGTCCTCATGCTGCCGTCGGCCCTGCGCGTGCGCGACGTGTGCGCCCGCCTGCGGGCGGCGAGCCCCGGCATCCGCATCGTCGTCGGCGGGGCGCCGTTCCTCTTCGACGAACGACTGTGGTCCGAAGTCGGCGCCGATGCCATGGGCCGGAGCGCCGCCGACGCGGTGACCATCGTCACGGGCTGGATGGAGGACATGCAATGAGTGGCGCGGCAATGAGTTCGATGGAGCGCACCCTGACGGCCCTGGGCCAACAGGAGCCGGATCGCGTCCCCCTGTTCCTGCTCACGACGCTCCAGGGCGCCAGGGAGGTGGGACTGTCGATCGAGGAGTATTACGCAGACGCCGGGAACGTCATCGAGGGGCAGATGCGCCTGTTGCGGAAATACCGGGCCGATTGCCTCTACGGTTTCTACTACGCCTCCATCGAGGTTGAGGCCTGGGGCGGTACCTCCGAGTTCTTCGCGGATGGGCCTCCGCTTTGCGGCGCACCGGTCATCCGGAAACCCGGGGACATCGACGGATTGCGGGCGCCGGCGGTGGAGGAGGCCGCAGGCCTCAGGCGCGTGCTGGAAACCCTGCGCGGGCTGAAGGCGCGGGTCGGCGACACGGTGCCGATCATCGGGGTGGCGATCTCGCCCTTCTCATTGCCCGTAATGCAGATGGGTTTCGATCGCTATCTCGAACTGATCCACGAGCAGCCCGCCCGCTTCGAACGCCTGATGGAATGCAACATCGCCTTCACCGTCGAGTGGGCCAACGCGCAATTGGCCGCCGGCGCGACGGCAATCTGCTATTTCGATCCGGTCTCGTCGACCACCAACGTCCCGCGCGATCTCTACCTGGCCACCGGCCAGCGGGTGGCCAAGCGCACGCTGGGACAGATCAGGGGCCCGACGGCCACCCACATGGCCTCCGGGCGCTGCCTGCCCATCATCGGCGACATTTCCGAGACGGGTACCGCCATCGTCGGGGTCAGCGCCCTGGAGAATCTGGGTGAGCTCAAGACGGCCGCCGGCAAGCGCGTCAGCCTGCTCGGCAACCTCAACGGCATCGAGATGCGTCGCTGGTCGGCCACCCAGGCCGAAGCCGAGGTGAAGCGGGCAATCGCCCTGGCCGGACGCGGCGGCGGCTTACTGCTCGGCGACAACCACGGGGAAATCCCGTGGTGCGTCCCGGACGAGGTGATGCTGGCCATCAGCGAGGCCGTGGAACGCTGGGGACGCTACCCCCTCGACTGGGTGGACGGCTGGCAAGAGGGCGCCTGATCCTGCCCGCGCATCGGCCATGGCTGAACGGCTCTGCATCTTCTGCTGCGCAAATTTCCTGCCCGAGTTCGAAGCAGCCGCCAAGGCTTGGGACGATGTCTCGGTGGCCGGGTTTCCGGCCCGCTGCGGCCGCCCTCCCATCGCCTGGGATGAATTGCGTCCCCTGCTGCCCGGAGATTGCACACAGGTGGTGGTGCTGGGGCGTGCCTGCCTCGGCGGCCTCGCTGCGCTGCCCGACGACTTCCCGCCGACCCGGGTCATGCCGGTCGGGCAATGCTTTCACCTCGTGGCCGGGGAACAACTGGTCGACGAGGCGATCACCGGAGGCGGCTACCTCGTCACGCCGGCCTGGCTGGCCGACTGGCGCGGCCAGCTGAAGGCCATGGGATTCGAACCCGAACAGGCGCGCGAATTCTTCAGTGATTTCGCGCGCGAGCTCGTCTTCTTCGATACCGGCCTGAACCCGGAGAGCCGCCGCGGACTTGCGCAACTCGAGGAGGCCACCGGGCTTCCCGGCAGGCGGGTCGCCGTCGGGCTGGATCACGTACGGCCGATGTTGGCAAACATCGTCCTCGCATGGCGCCTCGACGCCGAGCGGCACACCGCCATCGAACTTCGCCGCCGACACGATACGGAGCGGGCGGATTACGTGGCGGCCATGGACGTCCTGGCGCGCCTGGCCAGGACCCGCAGCGAAGCGGAGGCCATCGCCGCCATCATGGAACTGTTCCAGATGCTGTTCGCGCCCTCCGCCCTGCACTATCTCAGGGTGGAGAACGGGGTACCGATCGCGACGGCGCCGATTCCCGGCGCCATGGAAGAAGAGATGCGGGAATTGCGCGCGCCCCACGCCTGGGTCGCGGGCGGTGCCGGCTTCCTGCTGCGCATCCAGCATGGCGACGAGACGGTCGGCGTCGTGGCCGTCGATGGACTGGCCTTTCCGGCCTACCGGGAGCGCTACCTGAACATGGCCCTGGCGGTGACGGGCGTCTGCGCGCTGGCCATCGAGAACGCGCGAAACCGCCGGCGGCTCATGGATGCGGAGAGGATGGCCTCGCTGGGTATAGTGGTCGCCGGCGTCGCCCATGAGGTCAATACGCCGCTGGGTGTCGCGCTCGCCGCGTCGAGCACGCTGCAGGGCAAGGCCCGTGAATTGGCCGAGCGCTTCGCGGCGCGCACCATGACCCAATCCGACCTGCAGTCCCACCTGGCGAACGCCGAATCGGCGACCGGCCTGATCCGCGACAACCTCGAGCGCATCGGCCGCCTGGTGGATGCCTTCCGCCAGGTGGCAGTGGAAGGCCAGGTGATGAATCACGCCGGGTTCCGTTTCCGCGCCTGTCTCGAGAACGTGCTGGCCACCTTCGGGAAACGCCTGTCGGCGGACCGCGTCACCGTAGACATCCAGTGCGACCCGGCCATCGAAATCGACAGCGTAGCCGGTGATTGGGCGAGCATCTTCGCCAACCTCGTCGGCAACTCCCTCAAGCACGGATTCAAGAACGGTGCCCATGGCACCATATCCATCCGCGTGCGGGTCGATGGGGAGCGCCTGCGCGTGGAGTACGCGGACGATGGCGTCGGTATGGCGCCGGAGGCCCTTGCCCGCATCTTCGATCCTTTCTTCACGACCGACCTGCAGCATGGCATGGGGCTGGGCATGCATCTCGTCTACAACCTGATCACCCATCGATTCGGCGGCACCATCAAGTGCGAGAGCCGGCCCGGGGAAGGCCTGCGGATCACCATCGCCGTCCCGTTGCGACCCGGCACCGAATCATCGCCATGAGCGCCGACCCGGGATTCCTGGACCTCTTCGCGGCACCGACCGAACCCGCCGGAACGACCTCGCCCGTCGCGCCGTGGAAGATCCTGCTGGTCGATGACGAGCCCGACATCCACGCCGCGCTGCGCCTGGCGCTCTATGACGTCGTTATCAACGAACGCCCGCTGCAACTTCTGGATGCGCAGTCCGGCGAAGAAGCGCGCCGGTTGCTCGCCGAGCACCCGGACATTGCCGTCGTCATTCTGGACGTGGTGATGGAGACGGAACGGGCCGGTCTGGAACTCGTGCGCCACATCCGCCGCGAACTGTCCAACCGCCGCACGCAGATCCTCATCGTCACCGGCCAGCCCGGCTACGCGCCGCAACGCCAGGTCGTCGCGGACTACGAGATCGACGGTTACCGGCTGAAGTCGGACCTGACCGCCGAGAAGATCTTCGTCTCGGTCCACGCGGCGGTACGCACCCATCAGGTGCTGCTGGAGTTGGAGGAATACCGCACCGACCTCGAACGGAGGGTGGCGGAGAGGACGGCCGCACTCGCAGCGACCACCCACCGGCTCGCGCAGACGGATTTCGCCATGGACAAGGTCGGGATAGGCATCGCCTGGAACGACATCGACAAGGGGCGTTTCCTCTACGCGAACGACGAGACCTGCCGGCAACTCGGATACGACCGGGACGAGCTCCTGACGCTCACCGTTTCCGACGTCAACCCGGAGTTCCCGCCGGACGCGGTACGCAATGCCGCCCGCGACATGGCCGCCCGGGGCGGATACCTGAAACTCGAGACGCGACACCGCCGCAAGGATGGCAGTTCCTATCCGGTGGAAGTCACCATCTATCTGCGCGAGCAGGACGGGCAGGCCTGGTTCATCGCCTTCTATAACGACATCACCGTGCGCAAGGAGGCGGAGCGCGAATTGATGCGGGCGCGCGACGCCGCCGAAGCGGCCAACCGGGCGAAGAGCACCTTCCTGGCCAACATGTCCCATGAGTTGCGCACGCCGATGAATGCGATCATCGGAATGACCGCCCTGGCCAGGCGCCATGCCGACAACCCGAAACTGGCCGACCAGCTGGAAAAGGTCGAGCAGGCCTCGCACAACCTGCTCGCCATCATCAACGACATCCTCGACATCTCGAAGATCGAAGCGGAACGGATGACGCTGGAGCGGGTGGATTTCCGCCTGGGTGAGGTACTCGAGAACCTGGTCAGCCTGATCGGCCACAAGGCCCGCGACAAAGGGCTCCAGCTGCTGGTCGACCTGCCGCCCGAAATCGCGGCCGTGCCGCTCTGCGGCGACCCCCATCATCTGGGCCAGATCCTCCTCAATCTGGCCGGCAACGCCGTCAAGTTCACCACCACCGGCTGGGTCGCGGTGCGGGCCGGCGTCGCCCGGGACGACGGCAGCGAGGTGACGCTGCACTGCGAAGTCCAGGACACGGGCATCGGCATCGCGGCGGACGACCTGGGACGCCTGTTCACCGCCTTCGAGCAGGCGGACGGATCGATGACGAGGAAGTACGGCGGAACCGGCCTCGGCCTGGCGATCAGCAAGCGCCTCGTCCAGTTGATGGGCGGCAGCATCGATGTGGACAGCGTCCCCGGGAAAGGGAGCACGTTCCGGTTCTCCGTGCGGCTCCTCAAGGCGGCCGGGAGCGTGGCTCAGGACCGCCGGACGGGGGACCAATCGGCGGAGGCGCACATCCGTGCGCGCCATCCCGGTACCCGACTCCTCCTCGTCGAGGACGAGCCGATCAACCAGGAAGTGTCCAAAGTGCTGCTCGAAGACGCCGGGTTCCGGGTGGACCTGGCCGAGGACGGCCGCCAGGCGGTGGAGTCCGCGGCCCGCGAGGACTATGCGCTGATCCTGATGGACATGCAGATGCCGGTCATGAACGGACTCGACGCGACGAGGGCCATCCGGGCGGGACAGCGCAATGCGCACACTCCCATCATCGCCATGACCGCCAATGCCTTCGAGGAGGACCGTCGGACCTGCCTGGCGGCAGGAATGGACGACCATGTCGGGAAACCCATCGATGACACGGTCCTGTTCGAAACGCTGCTCCGCTGGCTGGACAAACCGCGCTGAGGTGGGCGGCGGCCGCGCGCAACGCCACCGGCGGTCGTCGTCGCCCGGTCAGCCGAACAGTGACCGCCACCAGCGCCGGCGGTTCTCGGGCCGCGGCCCGGGCGGCTTCAGGTCCTCGGGCGGCGCGAGGCTCAGGATCCAGCCGGGCAACGGCGGGTGCTTCGAGGAACCGCAAGACACGCCCAGGTTGTCCGGATCGTAGATCTTCACGAAGGAAGGCCGCTCCAGGTCATCGGCATAGACGATGCTGCAGTAGTCGTGCCGGTGGTTGTCGCGCAACAGGACGTCGAGTTTCTCGATGAAGGCCGCCACGTCCCCCGGCGCGGCCGGCATCGCCGGCACGGCCTCGCCGACCGCGTAGACGTACCACCCGGCGGCCGGATCGATGCGCCGCCAGAAGGCCGCCAACTGGTCCCAGGACATGATGGACCAGAGCCGCCCGGCGTAGAGGGACTGGAAATCGCTCATGCCCGACGCATGCCGGCCACGCGGCCCGGACTAACGCGCACCGCCCAGCAGGCCCACTTCGCGGACGGCGCCCATGTCCGCGGAAGTCGCCATGGCCGCGTAGGCCCGTAGCGCCGCCGAGACCGGCCGCTCGCGCTTGGCCGGCTGCCAGGCGTTCCGCCCCCGGGCTTCCATGGCCTTGCGGCGCGCCACCAGCACGGCGCCCTCGACGGCCAGATGGATGCGCCGGTTGGGGATGTCGATCTCGATGGTGTCGCCCTCCTCCACCAGGCCGATCGCCCCACCGGACGCGGCCTCGGGCGACGCATGCCCGATGGACAGGCCGGAGGTGCCGCCCGAGAAGCGCCCGTCGGTGAGCAGGGCGCACTCTTTGCCCAGGCCCATGGACTTCAGGTAGGAAGTCGGGTAGAGCATCTCCTGCATGCCGGGCCCGCCCTTCGGCCCCTCGTAGCGGATCACCACGACGTCCCCCGCCTTGATGTGGCCGCCGAGGATCTTGTCCACGGCTTCCTCCTGCGATTCGCAGACGCGTGCCCGGCCGGTGAATTTGAGGATGGATTCGTCGACCCCGGCCGTCTTCACGATGCAGCCCTTCTCGGCGATGTTGCCGTAGAGCACGGCCAGGCCGCCGTCCTGGGAGTACGCGTGGGCCTTGTCGCGGATGCAGCCGTCTTCCCGGTCGAGATCCAGCTTCGGATAGCGTCGGCTCTGGGAGAAGGCCAGCTGGGTGGGCACGCCCCCGGGCGCCGCCCGATAGTAGTCGTGCACGGCCTTGTCGGCATTGCGCCGCACGTCGCAGCAGTCCAGTTGCTCGGCCATGGTGGGGTACAGGACCGTCGGGCATTCGCGATTGATCAGGCCGGCGCGATCCAGTTCGCCCAGGATCGCCATGATGCCGCCCGACCGGTGGACGTCTTCCATGTGGTACTTCTGGGTGGCCGGCGCCACCTTGGCGAGGCAGGGCACCTTGCGCGACATGCGGTCGATGTCGGCCATGGTGAATCCGACGCCGGCCTCCTGCGCCGCGGCCAGCAGGTGCAGCACGGTATTGGTGGAACCCCCCATGGCGATGTCCAGCGCAATGGCGTTCTCGAAGGCGTCGAAGCTCGCGATCGAACGCGGCAGAACGCCGGCGTCGTCCTGGTCGTACCAGCGCCGGCAGAGGTCGACGATCAGCCTGCCGGCCTTGACGAACAGCTTCTCCCGGTCGGCATGGGTGGCCACCAGCGAGCCGTTGCCGGGCAGCGAGAGGCCCAGCGCCTCGGTGAGGCAGTTCATCGAGTTGGCGGTGAACATGCCGGAACAGGACCCGCAGGTGGGGCACGCGGAGCGTTCCATCGCCGCCACATCGGCGTCGGTATTGTTGCTGTCGGCCGCCTCGATCATGGCGTCGATGAGATCCACCATCCGGTATTCGCCGTGCCACTTCACCTTGCCGGCCTCCATCGGACCGCCCGATACGAAGACCGCGGGAATGTTCAGGCGCATTGCCGCCATCAGCATGCCGGGGGTGATCTTGTCGCAGTTGGAAATGCAGACCATCGCGTCGGCGGTGTGGGCATTGCACATGTACTCGACGGAGTCGGCGATCAGGTCCCGCGACGGCAGCGAGTAGAGCATGCCGCCGTGGCCCATGGCGATGCCGTCGTCGATGGCAATGGTGTTGAACTCCTTGGCGATGCCACCCGCGGCCTCGATCTCCCGCGCCACGAGTTGTCCCAGGTCCTTCAGGTGGACATGCCCCGGCACGAACTGGGTGAAGGAATTGACGACGGCGACGATGGGCTTCCCGAAGTCGCCATCCTTCATGCCGGTGGCGCGCCACAGGGCGCGGGCGCCGGCCATGTTGCGGCCATGGGTGGAGGTGCGGGAGCGGTACTGGGGCATGGGTGACCTCGGCAAAGAAGGTGCAAAGATCGAATTCTACCCGGGGGACCCGGGCCGGCATGCGGCTCCGCGACACGGGAAAACCCTTTCGCCGCAGGGCCCGGGACGGCATCCAGCGGCATGGCGGAGAGCGCGACGGCCGGCGCCGGCCCGGTTGGCGACCGCCGGACGGCATCGTTCCGGCCACCACCCTTGTGCGCCGCGCGCGCCCGTCCGCGCGCGCGGGG
>DAOLKI010000063.1:0-10010 GCA_035331665.1 Rhodocyclaceae bacterium | reverse complement strand
TGAAGAAGCGCTCCCCTGTCGCAGTCCGGGCGCCGGGCCGCCCCAAGCCCGGACGCCACGCGGCGAAGCCGCAATCCGCGCCACGCCCTGAAAGGCGCTCCCCGTGACAGGCGAGCGAAGCGAGGAATCGAGTTCCCCTCCCGCGAGGGAGGGGCCAGGGGAGGGCGGGACGCACGGCTCCCCTGTCGCAGTCCGGGCGCCGGGCCGCCCCAAGCCCGGACGCCGCGCGGCGAAGCCGCAATCCGCGCCACGCCCTGAAAGGCGCTCCCCGTGACAGGTGAGCGAAGCGATCTGGCGAGTTCCCCCGCCCCCGGGGCGGGGGTCAGGGGGTGGGGGGCCACCCTGTCCCGTCGGGATCGGCTTTCCCGATCCCCGCCCCCGGGGCGGGGATGAGGGGGTGGGGGGCGTCCACCCCGCCGTCCCAAGCCCGGACGCCACGCGGCGAAGCCGCAATCCGCGCCAATGACCAACCGACGCTCCACGTGACATGCGAGCGACGCGAGGAAAAAAGCTCCTCCCCGCGAGGGGAGGCCCGGATGGGCGGGTCAATCTTCCGCGCGGGGATCGGCAACGCCGATCCCCCGGGGCGTTCAGCCCTGCAGGGCTGAACGCAAGGCGTTGCCGCTGATCAGCCGGGACAGCTTGTCGGCGTACAGGGGATCGGTGGCGTAGCCGCCGCGCTGCAGGGCCTGGGCAAACGTGTTGCCGTCCCGGGCCTGGAGGGCGGCGGCGTATCGGGGGTTGCCCTGGAGCAGGCTCGCATAGTCGCGGAAGGCCTCGGCGTAGGAGCCGTAGGCCCGGAAGCGTTCCACCTGGCGCTGCGGCCTACCATCCACGTATTCCGTGGTGACGGCCTCCGCCACCGCCCCCGTCCAGCCGCGACCGGCCTTGATTCCGAAGAGGTTGTAGCTGGGCCGGCCGTCGGCGAGGCGGGGTTCGGAACGGCCCCATCCGGTTTCCAGGGCTGCATGGGCCACCAGGAACTGGGCCGGAACGCCGGTGCTGCGACTCGCATCGACGGCGTCGCGCCACACCCGGCCCACGAAATCGCGCGCGCCGGGCGGGATGTCCCCGCCCGGCCCCGCCGGCGCCATTCCGGAGGCACCGGGGGTGGCCGGCTGGGTCGGGATGCCCTGCACCGGGAAATCCTGCGTGCCTTCGTTGCCCGGCAGGCGCAGCGGGGTTCCGGGAGGCGACAGGCGCAGGCCGCGCGGCGGCGGCACGAGCGGCAGATCGTCGAGCGGTTCCGGGCTTTCCCTGCCGCGCGAGAGCTGCTTCTCGATCAGGGCGGCCAGCCCGGTGCCGCCCTTGGCCGACATGACCTGGGCGAGCTGCTGGTCGAGCAGGGATTCATAGAGCCGTGTCTGGTCGGAATCGAACATGCCTTCCTTCGGCGTGGCATCGCGCATGGACTTGAGGACCATCTGCAGGAATAGGGCCTCGAACTGCTGGGCGGCCGCCTTCAGGGCCTTGGGATCGTCCTGCTTCACCGCCCCCTTGAGGGCGGCGAGGTTGTTCAGGTCGAAGACGTTGGGTGTGGCGGAAGACGGGGTCATGTATTGCCGGCCATGCCGTTCTCCGCAACGGCGCAGAAGTGCGCAAAGAAGCCAGGAGAACCCGATGGACTGCCACCGGATCGCTGCGCGCCCCGCGGCACCCTGGGGTCCTGGCGTTGGAGATTTTCCACCCGTTCAGACTCCCACCGACAGCCCCGGCACGGTCCGCCGAGGAGGCCGGCAATTCCTGCCGAAATCAGATGATTTCCAGTTCCGCCCGCAGGGCGCCCGCGGCCTTCATGGCCTGGAGGATGGCAATCAGGTCCTGGGGATTGGCACCGATCGCGTTGAGAGCCTTGACCACGTCCGCCAGGCTGGCGCCCGGGCGCACGTTGAGGACCGCACCACCTTCCTGCTTGATGTCGATCTGGGCGTTGGTGACGCCAGCGGTCTGCCCGCCGGAGAGTGCACCCGGCTGACTCACGGTGTTCTCGGCGCTCACGGACACGGAAAGGTTGCCGTGGGCCACGGCGCAGTTCTCCAGGGTGACCTTCTGGTTCATGACCACCGAGCCGCTGCGCGAATTGACGATGACCTTGGCGGGCATCTGGGTCGGCGTCACGTCCAGGTTCTCGATCCGGCCGAGGAAACCCACCCGATCGTCGGCGCCACCCGGCGCGCGGACGCGCACCTGCCGGCCGTCGGAGGCGGTCGCGACGCCGCCCCCCATGACCTTGTTGATGGCCTCGGCGATGCGCTGGGCGTTGCCGAAGTTGGTGTCGTGCAGGTCGAGATAGACGAACTCGCCCTGGCCCAGCGGCGTCGGCACCTCCCGCTCGACGGTGGCGCCACCGGCAATGCGGCCCACGGAGAGGTGGTTGATCTGGACCTTGGAGCCACCGCCGGAGGCGCCGGCCCCGTTCACCACCAGGTTGCCCTGGGCCATCGCATAGACGTTGCCGTCGGCGCCTTTCAACGGCGTCAGCACCAGCGTGCCGCCCTTCAGGGACTTGGCATTGCCGATGGAGGAGACGGTGACGTCGATCTGCTGACCGGAACGGGCGAAAGGCGGCAGGCTGGCGGTGACCATGACCGCGGCCACGTTCTTCAATTGCAGGCTCTGGCCGGGCGGCAGGTTCACCCCCATGTTGGACAGCATGTTGATGATGCTCTGCACGGTGAAGGGCGTCTGGGTGGTCTGGTCGCCGGAACCGTCGAGGCCCACGACGAGGCCGTAGCCGATGAGCTGGTTGTTGCGCACGCCGGCCACCGAAGCCAGGTCCTTGATCCTCTCGGCGCGGGCCGCATCGGCCACCATCAGGCCGGCGAAAAGCCACATGAGGGCGATGAGGATTTTGTGGGTGAGGCTCATGACGTCTGCTCCTTTAGCCGGTTTCCGCCCCGACGCCCGGGGTGCATCCGCGGTGGAGGTGATGATCGCAGCGCGCGCCCTCGTCAGAACGGAAGGAAAGAGAGGAAAAACCGGCCCAGCCAGCCCATCACCTGGGCCGAGTCTATGAATCCGTTCGCCTTGTATTCGATGCGGGCATCGGCCACCTGCGTCGAGGAAACCGTGTTGGCGCCCGTAATGGTGTTGGGATTGACGACGCCTGAGAAGCGGATGAACTCCTCGCCTTCCTTCAGGCCTATCTGTTTCTCGCCGGAAACCAGCAGGTTGCCGTTCGGGAACACCTCGATGACGGTGACGGTGATGGTCGATACAAAGTCATTGGTGGAACTGTTCTCGCCCTTGCCGGCGAAGATGTTGCTGTTGTCGGCCGAGACGTTCAGGCCCTGGGCACCCTTGAAGGGCACGCCGACGAGGGTCGGGATGGTGGCGTCCACCGAATGGGTGCGCTCGGCCTTGGTGTCCGATTTCTTGGAGGCCTGGGTCTTCTCGGTGATGTTGATGGTGATCGTGTCACCGATGAAGCGCGCCCGCCGATCCTCGAACAGGGGCCGCGCCGAGGCGACGTTGTAGATGGCGCCGTTGTTGTACAGGGATCCGGTGCGGGTCTCGGGCCGGATGGTCATGGGCTGGTGGATGGCGGTGGGCGGCGTCGTGGTGACGCAGCCGGCGAGCACCGCCAGGGCGGCGGCCGGGAGAGCGATGGCGCGGAGCCGATTCATGATGGCGTCCTTAGAGCTGGGTCAGCCGGCCGAGCATGGCGTCCGAGGTCTGGATCGCACGCGAGTTCATTTCGTAGGCCCGCTGGGTCTGGATCATGGACACCAGTTCCTCGGCCACATTCACGTTGGAGGTTTCGACGTAGCCCTGGTTGAGGAGGCCGGTGCCGTTGGTGCCCGGGGTATTGGGGGTGGGGGTGCCGCTGGAGGCGGTTTCGACGAAGAGGTTCTCGCCGGCGCTCTGCAGCCCGCCGGGATTGACGAAGCTGGCCAGCTGGATGGTGCCGATCTGGGTCGGGGCGGCGGTCCCCGGCTGGGTGACGGAGACGATGCCGTCGCGACTGATGGTCACGCTGAGCGCATTGGCCGGAATCGTGATGGCCGGCGAAACGGGATAGCCGCTGGAGGTCACCACCTGTCCGGTGGAATCCCGCTGGAAGGCGCCGTCGCGCGTGTAGGCCAGGGTACCGTCCGGCATCTGGATCTGGAAGAAGCCCTGGCCGTTGATGGCGATGTCCAGCGCGTTGTCGGTGCGGGTCAGGCTGCCCTGGGTGAAGATGCGCTCCGTGGAGATCGGCCGCACGCCGGTGCCGAGCATCAGGCCGGAAGGAATCGTGGTCTGCTGGGAAGACGCTGCCCCCGGCTGGCGCAGGGTCTGGTAGAGCAGATCCTCGAACACCGCCCGGGCCCGCTTGAAGCCGTTGGTGCTGACGTTGGCCAGGTTGTTCGAAATGACGTCGAGCTGGGTCTGCTGGGCGTCCAGTCCGGTCTTGGCTATCCACAGGGAACGTATCATGCGTTTATCCTATCGACTGGCTATGACCTGGGTTGCCGCCCGGTCGTCGGCCTCGGCGGTGGTGACCATGCGCATCTGCATCTCGAACTGGCGCGCCAGGGAGATCATGGTCACCATCTGCTCGACGGGGTTCACATTGCTGTTCTCCAGGTAGCCGGCGGCCACCTTGGCGTTTTCGTCCACCGGCGCCGGATCGCCGGTACGCAGGCGGAAAAGCCCGTCCGCGCCGCGCACCAGGTCTCCCTCGGGCGGGTTGACCAGCTTGATGCGGCCCACGTTGTTCACGATGTTCTGGGCCCCGGTCTCGGGAATCACGGACACCGTGCCGTCCCGGGCGATGCTCACCTTCACGTCCGGCGGGATGCTGATGGGCCCACCGTCGCCCTGCACGGGGATGCCGGTGCGGGTCTGCACGACCCCATTGACGTTGAGTTCCAGGCTGCCGTTGCGGGTGTACGCCTCCGTCCCGTCCGGCATGGCCAGCGCGATCCAGCCCTTGCCCTGCATGGCGAGGTCCAGTTGCCGGCCGGTGTAGTTCATCGGCCCTTCCGAATAGTCCGTGTGGGTGCTGGCGTCCACGACGAAGGCCCGGGTGGGCAGTGCCGACGGTTCCCGGTTGTGGGTCTGCACCTGCACGGCGCGCAGCCGGTGCTCCTCTGACTTGTAGCCGGTGGACGTGACGTTGGCCAGGTTGTGCGCCACCGCCGCCTGCCGCCCCAACGTCTGGGAGGCTCCGGTCATGGCGGTGTAAACCAGTCGATCCACGCGTCTTTCTCCTCAATCGCCGCAGCTCATGCCATCCATGTCAGCGCAGGTTGACCAGGGTCTGCAGGATCTGGTCCTGGGTGCGGATGGTCTGGGCATTGGCCTGGTAGGCGCGCTGCTGGGTGATCATGTTCACCAGTTCCGCGGTGAGATCCACGTTCGACTCCTCGACCGCCGCCGACTGCACCACGCCGTTCGATCCGGTGCCGGGCGCGCCGACCAGCGGCGCACCGGACTCGGAGGTCTCCTGCCACTGGTTGCCGCCGATGGACAGCAGGCCGTTCGGGTTGTTGAACTTGGCCAGGGTGATCTGCCCCATGTTGCGCGACTGGCCGTTGGTGAAGCGTCCCTGCACAACACCGTCCGGGCTGATATTGACTCCCGCGAGTCGTCCCGACGAGAAGCCGTTCTGGATCATCTGGGTCACGCCGAAGGTGCTGCCGAACTGGGTGGATCCGCCGAAGTCGATGTCGAAGGCCATCGGGTTGGCACCCGTTCCGGTATTGATGCCGGCCTGGGTGAAGGTGGTGGTCCCCGTCGTCCCGCCGGTCGACGTGAAGTTGAGGTTGTCGGGTCCCAGGTCCACCGGGACGGTGATCTGCGGGCCGGTGACCCGGTAGTAGATGTCCCAGCTGTTCGCGGCCGCCTTGCGGAAGTACATGGTCACCACCTGGGGCACCCCCAGGCTGTCGTAAACGGTCACGGAGGTGGAACTGTTGTAGGACAGCGGGTCGGAGCGGCTGAAGGCCGGCACCGGAACGCTCTCGCGGGAATCCAGGTTCAGGCCGACGGTGATCGAGTCCGTGGTCTTCGGCGTCAGGTCCGAGGGATCGATGTAGATGTCGGTCGGCGTCGACTGCACGATGATGCCGGCGGGATCGACGGTGAAATCCGCCGGATAACCCTGCAGCCGGTACCCGGCGGCGTTGATGATGTAGCCGCTCTTGTCGATCTGGAACTGTCCGTTGCGGGAGTAGCTGATGGCGCCGTTGTTGGACATGATGAACATTCCGCCCCCGTTGATCGCCACGTCCAGAGCGTTGTTGGATACGGTGATGTTGCCCTGGGTGAATTGCTGGGCCACGTTCGCGACGGCCGTACCGATGCCGATCTGGCTGGCGCCAGCGCCAGCCAGGGAGGCGGCGAACACGTCCGCAAACTCGCCGCGGGCGGACTTGAAGCCGACGGTGCCGGAGTTGGCGACGTTGTTGCCGATGGCGTCGAGGGCCTTGGCCGAGGCGTTCAGCCCGCTCAAACCTTGCTGGAATCCCATTTCTTCCTTCTCCCGATCAGAGGATTTGCTTCACGTCGGCCATGGTGACGAGACCCATGCGGCCGAGATTGAGGCTGACGCCCAGGGACGAACGGTTGATGCTCGACACGGTGGCCAGGGACAGGGCCGTCGCACCGACCTTGTTGGCACCCTGGGTCGCGGTGACCTCGAACTTGTAGTTGCCGTCGGCGGCGGCGGCGCCGCTATCCGTCTTGCCGTCCCAGGCGAAGCCGAACACGCCGGTCTCGGCCGAGCCCAGGTCGATGGTGCGCACGGTCAGGCCGCTGGCATCCTTGACGGTGACGACCACCTTGTCGGCGTCGGAGGCCAGCTCGATGCCGCCCAGGGCCTGGCCCGACGACAGGGTCATGGCACTGCCGGGCACGAGCACGTGGCGGCCGACCAGGTCGGCGGCCTGCATGGCCTGGGCATCCACGTTACCGGCCAGAAGGGTCTGCAGCGTCGCGTTGAGGCGCTCGATGCCGTCGACGGTGCTGATCTGGGCCAGCTGGGACGTCATCTGCGCGTTGTCCATGGGATTCAACGGGTCCTGGTTCTTGAGCTGCGTGGTGAGCAGCGTCAGGAAGCGGTTCTGGGATTCGCTCATGGCGCTGGTCGAATCCGTCGAGGAGGTCCGCCTGCTCAGGGATTCCCAGATCGACTGGGCGGTGCCGGAGGCGGCGCTGGTGGTCGTGCTCATGGCGTTTCCTTTACTGGCCTATGGCGAGGGTCTTCTGCATCAGGGCCTTGGCCGTGTTCATGACTTCCGCGTTGTTCTGGTAGGCGCGGGAGGCCGAGATCATGTTCACCATTTCGTCCACCACGTTGACATTGGGCATGGCGACGTACCCCTTGTCGTCGGCCGCCGGGTTGTTCGGTTCATAGACGAGGCGGGGCGGCGCGACGCTCTCGACCACCTCGGTGACCCGCACGCCGAGGCCGCCGCCCTCCACGGTCGTGGCCTTGAATACCACCTGCTTGGCCCGGTAAGGCCGGCCGTCGGCGCCGACGATGCTGTCCGCGTTGGCCAGGTTGCTGGCCACCGCGTTCAGCCGGGCCGACTGGGCGGTGAGGGCGGAACCGGCGATGGCGAAGACGTTGCTGATGCTCATGGTGTCCTCACTGGCCCTGAATGGCGGTGCCCAGGTCGCGCAGGCGGCCGCGCACGAAGGTGATCAAGGCTTCCATCTGCATCGCGTTCTCTGCGAAGGCGGCGCGCTCCACGTCCATGTTCACCGTGTTGCCGTCCACCGCGCCCTGGTATTCGGTCCGATAGCGCAGGGCCCCGGACCAGGGTCCCGCGTCGGCGCCCGGCAGATGGCCTGCCTGCGTCCGGGCCAGGGCCACGGTCCCGCCCGCCTCCCGGTTGCCTTCAGCGGCGGACAGGGCGGCCTTGAAGTCCAGGTCGCGGGCCTTGTAGTGGGGCGTGTCCGCGTTGGCGATGTTGGACGCGAGCAATTCCTGGCGGTAGGCCCGCGCATTCAGGGCGGCGCGCTGCACGTTCAGGTCGCGGTCGAGACGGTCGATCATGGTCGGATTCGCAGGGTGACGGACTTCCGTTAGCAGGGGCCGTGCCAACCCCTGCGGCAATGCGCGGAAGTCCGTGGTTGCGCGCCTCCCGGCGCGGGGCAGGATGCGATTGCCGGCAATCACGGCAACCCTTCGGCAATTCTTGCCGCCGGCACGCGCCATGCGGAACCCCGTGCCGGCAACGGAAAAAAGGGACGGAATGCCCCCTGAGCCCGAGGTTGCGGTGCTTCCCGCGCCGTGTTTCAATCCCCGCACCATGCCGAGCCGCCCGCGCCGTCCATACAATGCCTTTGTCATTGCCGTTCTCATGGCGGTGGCGACCGCGGTCCCGCCCGCCGCGGCCCAGGGACGCCAGGACCCGGCGGCGGTAAGGCGCGCCGTCGAGGAGTTCCTGCGCGTTCAGACCCGGGGGCTGCCCGGCACGGTGACCATCAGCGTCGGGACCGTCGATCCGCACAACGCGTTTCCGGCATGCACGGCCCTGGACGTGTCGCTGGCACCCGGTGGCCGGGCCTGGGGCCGCTCCAGCGCCCTGGTCTCCTGCCCCGGGGACGGAGGCTGGCGCCTGTTCGTGCCGTTCCAGGTGCGGGTCCAGGGCGAGTACCTGATTCTCACGCGGGCAGTGGCCCAGGGCCAGGCCGTCGTCGAGACGGACCTCGGCCGGCAGACCGGTGATCTGACGGAACTGCCGGCCGGCGTCCTGACGGATCCCGCCCAGGCCGTCGGCCGCACGGCGACGATGGCGCTGCAACCGGGCCGCCCCCTGCGCGGCGACCTCCTGCGTCAGGCGATGGCCGTGCTCCAGGGGCAGAGCGTCAAGGTGGTGTCGCGCGGCGCCGGTTTTCAGGTGGCCAACGAGGGCCGGGCCCTGAACAATGCGGCCCCCGGGCAGGTGGCCCAGGTACGCCTCGCCAACGGGCAGGTCCTAAGCGGCATCGCCCGTCCCGGCGGTATCGTCGAAGTCACCTATTGATCGGATTCGCCCCCAAGCCAATGATTTTGCACAGGACTTCCCCGCGCTACCGGGTCGTTCCGGGAGTCCGTGCGATGCACTACAATTCCCCGGTGGGCGGCTCGCCGCGGCTCAAGTTTCTGCGGCCGCGACCGTAATTCCGGACAGGTCCCGTATTCCAGCAAAGGATTCACCGTGAAGATCGACAGCTCCGTCAAGTCCGTAGGCCCCCCGGGGAGCGACACGCGGACCCGCGCCACCGGGGCGCCGGCCCAGCCTGCCGCGCCGGCCGAGACCCAGGTTCAGTTGTCGGCCCTGGCCGGCCGGATGCAGCAAATGGATGGCGTCCTGGCGGAAACCCCGGTGGTGGATAGTGCGCGGGTGGCCGAGATCCGCCAGGCCATCGCCGAGGGGCGCTTCGAAATGAATCCGGAGAGGATTGCCGACGGCCTGATCGCCAGCGTCCGCGAGATGCTGGAGCGCAACAAGTCCTGATGCGCGGCAGCGCCGCGGCGGAGCTGATCCGCCAGGAATCGGACGTCCTGGCCGGATTCGTGGCGCTCCTCGAGGAGGAACAGGGACTTCTGATCGGCGGCAACGCCGATGCGCTGCCATCCCTGGTCGAACGAAAAAACGCGCAGGCCGCCATCCTGGCCCGCCTTGCAGGCGACCGGGGTGCCCGGCTGCGGGCCGCCGGCTGCACGCAGGATGGGGAGGGCATGGCGCGCTGGCTGGCGGGGGACTCCGCCGGACGCGCGGCCTGGGAAGACCTGTTGCCTCTGGCGGGACGGGCCCGGGAACTCAACGAACTGAACGGAAAACTGATCGCCGACCGCCTGCAGCGCAACCAACAGGCCCTGGAGGCCCTGCTGCCGGCGTCGCGCACCCAGGCTGCCCTGTACGGCCCCGACGGTCAGACCGCCGTGCCCGGCGGAGGCCGATCCCTGGGCAGCGCCTGACGGGCCCCGAAAAACGAACCCCGCCTCGCGGGCGGGGTCGTCGGATTGGATTCGGCCCGGGTCAGCGTTGGCGCCTGCGACGGGCGACCGCTCCCAACAGGCCGAGGCCGGC
>DAOLKI010000062.1:0-10017 GCA_035331665.1 Rhodocyclaceae bacterium | reverse complement strand
CAGGGAAGGAGCCGTCAATGGACAATATCGAACAACGGGTCAAGAAGATCGTCGCCGAACAACTGGGTGTCAACGAAGCGGACATCAAGAACGAGTCCTCGTTCGTGGACGACCTGGGCGCCGATTCTCTCGACACCGTCGAACTGGTGATGGCCCTCGAGGAAGAGTTCGAGTGCGAGATTCCGGACGAAGAGGCCGAGAAGATCACCACCGTGCAACAGGCCATCGACTACGTCACCAACAACCTCAAGAAGTGATCGGCGCAGGCCGTCGCGTCCTTATTCCCGGAGTCTCCCTTGTCCCGTCGTAAAGTCGTGGTGACCGGCCTCGGCATCGTGTCGCCGGTCGGCAACACCATCGCCGAAGCCTGGGAAAACATCGTTGCCGGCAAGAGCGGCATTGGTCCCATCACCCGGTTCGATGCCAGCACCTTCAAGGCGCGCATCGCAGGCGAAGTGAAAGGTTTCGACGTCAGCGCCTATCTGTCTCCGAAGGAAGCACGCCGGATGGACGTCTTCATCCATTATGGGATGGCGGCGGGCATCCAGGCGTGGCGCGACTGCGGCATTGAATTGACCGCGGAGAACGCGGAACGGATAGGGGTGAACATCGGTTCGGGAATCGGCGGGCTGCCCATGATCGAGGGCACCCACGACGACTTCCTCGCCGGCGGGCCGCGCAAGATTTCGCCATTCTTCATCCCCGGGACGATCATCAACATGATCTCCGGAAACCTGTCGATCATGCTCGGGATGAAGGGGCCGAACCTGGCCGTCGTCACGGCGTGTACCACGGGATTGCATGCCATCGGCACCAGTTTCCGGATGATCCAGTACGGCGACGCGGACGTGATGCTGTGTGGCGGCGCCGAATCCACGGTGACCCCGCTCGCCATCGGCGGTTTCTCCTCTGCGCAAGCCCTTTCCACGCGTAACGACGATCCGGCCACGGCGAGCCGACCCTGGGACAAGGACCGGGACGGTTTCGTTCTTGGCGAGGGGGCGGGTGTCCTCGTCCTCGAGGAGTACGAGCATGCCCGGAAGCGTGGTGCCAAGATCTACGCGGAACTGTCCGGGTTCGGCATGAGCGGTGATGCGTTTCACATGACGGCCCCCGATATGGACGGTCCGCGCCGCAGCATGGTCAATGCGCTGCGCGACGCCGGCATGAATCCGGCCGAGGTGAAATACGTGAATGCCCATGGCACGTCGACACCTCTCGGCGACAAGAACGAATCCGAGGCCATCAAACTGGCCTTCGGCGACGCTGCACGTAGTCTCGTCGTCAATTCGACGAAGTCGATGACCGGCCACCTCCTCGGCGGTGCCGGCGGCCTCGAGTCCGTCGTTACCGTTCTGGCCGTGCATCACCAAGTGTCGCCGCCGACGATCAATATATTCAACCAGGATCCCGAGTGCGATCTGGACTACTGCGCCAATACGGCGCGGCCCATGCAGATCGACGCCGCCATCAAGAACAACTTCGGATTCGGCGGAACGAACGGAACCCTGGCTTTCCGCCGGGCCTGAGGCCCGCGTCCGCCCGGCCTTGCATCTTCCCTGCGAGGTCCGGCTCCGACCCTCCCGGTGGCTTGCCGCCGCCGTTGCCGTCGCCTATGTGCTTGCGGCAGCCGGGATCGTGTTCTCCGGACTCGCCTTGGCTTGGATCGCGGTGGGCCTTCTTCTTCTCGCGGGTGCGTTCCTGCGGTGGACGAGGATCTACGCGGGACAGGCGACGGAGGTGGCGGCGCTCGGCCTGGGCCGGCATGGCGAACTCAAGGTCTATCGCCAGGATGGCGAGGTTGCCGAGGCGGAACTCCTTCCCGGGTCCAGAATTCTGGGCCGAACCGTCGTCCTCGCCGTGCGGGTCGGCGGGCGGCGCGCCATACGGCTGATCCCGTCTGACGCTTCGGATCCGGAATCCCTCCGGCGCTTGCGGGTCTGGCTCCGCTGGCGGGCCAAGTTGGGCGAAGGCGGGACGACGACCATGCCTTTGGCATGACCCGGGGCGCGCCTGGCCGGGCCGCGGGGAGTCTCCCGCGGGCGCCATGTGCCGACGTCACCGCCGCGATGGTGGTCTCAGGATCGTGTTTCTAGGCTTGTCCAACAGGCCCGGATGGTCGCGGCTGAAATGCAGGCCTCGGCTTTCCTTGCGTTTCTGGGCGCTGCGCACGATCAGGTGTGCCGTCAAGACGAGATTTCGCAGTTCGATGAGGTCGTTGCTGACGCGGAAATGGGAATAGAACTCGTCGATTTCCCGCTCCAGCAGGTGGATGCGATGGAGGGCCCGGGCGAGACGTTTGTCGGTTCGCACGATGCCCACGTAGTCCCACATGAACCGCCGCAATTCATCCCAGTTGTGGGAGATGACGATTTCCTCGTCCGCGTCCGTGACCCGGCTTTCGTCCCACTGGGGAAGCCGCGGCATGCGCATGGAGGACGATCGGCGAATGTCTTCCGCGGCCGCCCGGGCAAAGACGACGCATTCGAGCAACGAATTGCTGGCCAGCCGGTTGGCGCCGTGAAGGCCCGTGAAGGCCGTTTCGCCCAGCGCGTAAAGGCAGTCCAGGTCGGTTCGTGCGGCGAGGTCCGCGACCACGCCGCCACAACTGTAATGAGCCGCCGGCACCACGGGGATGGGCTGTTTCGTGATGTCGATGCCGAGTTCCAGGCAACGGGCATGGATGTTCGGGAAGTGGCTTTTCAGGAATTCCGGCGGCTTGTGCGAGATGTCCAGGTATACACAGTCGAGGCCATGCCGTTTCATCTCGTAGTCGATCGCCCGCGCGACGATGTCCCGGGGCGCCAATTCTGCCCGCGGATCATGGTCGGGCATGAAGCGGGTGCCATCGGGCAGCCGCAAGATGCCGCCTTCGCCCCGCATCGCCTCGGTGATCAGGAAGGATTTGGCGTGCGGGTGGTACAGGCAGGTGGGGTGGAACTGGACGAACTCCATGTTGCCCACCCGGCACCCGGCACGCCACGCCATGGCCTGTCCGTCCCCGGTCGCCGTGTCGGGATTGGTCGTGTACAGATAGACCTTGCCGGCACCGCCCGTTGCGAGGACGGTGTGCGCGGCACCGACCGTAAGGACGCGATCGTCGTCGATGTCGAGCACGTAGGCGCCCAGGCACCGATTCGCCTTCAAGCCGAGTTTCTCTCCGGTGATCAGATCCACCGCAATGTGCCGTTCGAACACCCGGATATTCGGATGCGCGGCAACCCGCTCGTTCAAGGTCTGTTGCACCGCCGCCCCTGTCGCGTCGGCCGCGTGGATGATGCGGCGGTGGCTGTGGCCACCTTCCCGGGTCAGGTGGTAGCCGAGGCTGGAATTGTCACGCGTAAACGGCACGCCCTGGTCGATCAGCCACTGGATCGCGGCATGGCCTCTTTCGACCACGAATTGGGTTGACGTTGGGTCACACAGGCCCACGCCGGCGGTGAAGGTGTCCTCGATATGGGCGGTGACCGAATCCGCGTCGTCCAGGACCGCGGCAATTCCGCCTTGGGCCCACGCCGTCGCCGAGTCGCCGACGCTGCGCTTGGTGACCAGGGCGACCTGATGGGTGTCGGCGAGCAGCAGGGCGAGGGCTTGGCCGGCAAGGCCGCTGCCGATGACCAGCACATCGAACCGAAGAACGGAGGCCCCCGCCATGATGCGGGGACTATATCACCATCCCTGACGGGGACCGGAATGGAACTGCGAAAGTTGGAACTTCGCCATCCGCGCGCGATCAATTGCATTAGCGTCGGACTGCCGGAGCGGACGGAATGGCGGAATACGGGGTTCGGGTATACTTTTTTGCGCAGCATTTCGGCTGCCCAGACCCTTTAAGAAACCGAGCCGATGGGAGATCGCGAGGCGGATCAGGCGCTCGTCGAGCGTGTGCAGAATGGTGACCAGCAGGCCTATGGCTTGCTGGTCAGCAAGTACCAGCGCAAGCTCGCGCGATTGTTGTCGAGACTGATCCGCGATCCGGCCGAGGTGGAAGACGTGGCCCAAGAGACTTTTATCAAGGCGTATCGGGCCTTGCCGAGTTTCAGGGGCGAGAGCGCGTTTTATACGTGGTTGTACCGGATCGGGGTCAACACGGCGAAGAACTGGTTGATTTCGCACGGACGTCGGGCGCCGACCGAGGTGGATAGCGAGGAGGCCGAGTCTTTCGAGAGTGCGGAACTTCTGCGCGACATCAATACGCCGGAGCGGATGATGATGTCGAAACAGATCGCAGACACGGTCAACGCGGCGATGGATGCATTGCCCGAGGACTTGCGGACGGCGATCATGCTGCGCGAAATCGACGGATTGAGTTACGAAGAGATAGCCCAGACGATGGATTGCCCGATCGGGACCGTGCGGTCGCGGATCTTTCGGGCGCGCGAGGCCATCGCGGGGAAGTTGAAGCCGTTGCTGGATATCGGACCGGACAGGAGGTGGTGAGGCCATGACCCAGGAATTGTCGGCATTGATGGATGGGGAAACCGATCCCGCGGAAGCGGAAAAAGCCCTGAATGCCTTGCGCCGCGACGAAGAACTCCGTCGCGCCTGGGATTCCTACCACCTGATCGGCGCCGCGTTGCGCGGCGAGGATGAGTTGCATGCCGACCTGGTGCCTCGGGTCATGGCCGATCTTCGCGATGAACCGGTCGTCCTCGCGCCCCGTCGGGACTCGGTCGGGGCACCTCGGCGCCAGGCTTGGATGGCCCTCGCAGCGTCGATAACGGGGGCGGCTTTCGGGCTTTGGTTGGCCCTGTCGCCGGCGACGCCGGCCCCTGGACCTGTGATTGCCGCGAAAGCCGTCGTCGCGCCGGCCACCGAGAACCCCGGTCGCATCCAGGAATACCTCGTCGCCCATCAGACTTATGCGCCCGGCCTCAATCCGCAGGGCGGTGCGCGTTACATCCGGACCGTGGCAGTTGCCGAGGCCTCCCCTAGATGAGGTTGTGCTCGCTGGCGGTTGTCTCCGCGGCCCTGTTCCTTCCCGCGACGTCGGCATTCGCCGCCGATCCGGGCGACACCCTCGCCCTGCTGAACCGGACCGTCGCGGCGGCGCAGAAGCTCAATTTTGCGGGCACCTTCGTCTATCAGAGCGGGGGAACTACCGAGACTTCGCGCATCGCCCATGTCGTTGAGGCAAGCCGCGAGTTGGAGAAACTCGAAGTGCTGGACGGAAGCCCGCGGGAGATCGTCCGCAACGACAACGAGGTGCGCTGCTATCTGCCGGAGCGGAAACTGGTCCTCGTCGAGCGGCGCGAGGCGCGACGGGGCTTCCCTGCGCTACTGCCTGCCAGCATCGCGAACCTGACCGAGCACTACACCCTGCGCAAAGGGGCCATGGGGCGGGTGGCGGGGATCGACGCGCAGGCAGCGTATCTGGAGCCGCGCGACGAATTTCGTTACGGCCACCAACTCTGGATAGACCCTGGCAGCGGATTATTGCTCAAGGCGACGATGCTGAACGAGAAGGGCGAGGCGCTGGAAAGCTTCGCGTTCACCCAGGTGCAGATCGGCGGCGCAATCGATCGTTCGCTGCTGCGGTCGCGCTACGACGGGCAGGGGGGTGATTGGCGGGTGCAGGATCCCCGGGCCACGGAGACCAGGCAGGACGAGACCGGCTGGATCTTCCGCAACCCGCCGCCGGGTTTTCGCAAGGTGGCAGGCCTGCGCCGCGGTGCCAGCGGAGAGCAGCCCGGCGCGATGCACGTGCTCTTTTCCGACGGCCTTGCGGCGATCTCCGTGTTCATCGAGCCCCTGGGCCAGCGATCGGCCGAGAAGATGGAAACCGGCGTGTCGCGTGTCGGCGCCGTGAGTGTCTACCAACGGGTCCTCGGCGAAAGCCTGCTGGTGATTCTCGGAGAAGTACCCCCGTCGGCCCTGAAACGCGTCGGAGATTCGGTGGAGAAGCGCAAGTGAGCCAGGATAGCGAAGCCATCGTCATCGAGGTAAGGGGCGACGCGATGATCGTCCAGCTGACGAAACCCGTCGCCGGATGTGGCCGATGCGAGGAGGTCGGAGGTTGCTCTTCCGGCCTGTTCGGCAGGAAATGCCGGACCTACAGCCTGCCGAACGACCTCGGAATGTCTGTCGGGGATTCGGTGCGGGTTTCCGTCGCCGACGGTACCGTGTTCAAGGCGTCCATGGTGTCCTACCTGATGCCGGCGCTGCTTGCCATCGGCGGAGGGGCGGCCGGCGACGCCCACGGAGGTGACGGCTGGGCCGTCGCCGGAAGCTTGGCCGGACTGGCGGCGGGGTTTCTGTTCCTGCGCCTTGTCGGCAGTGGTCGCAACGGTGGTCCGGGGCGCCCGATCATCCATATTCGGCCGGCTCGCGCCGTTGCCGCCTTCGAACGGGAATCCGGGAATCCATCATGATCCGTACGCTGTTCGTCGTCGTTGCTGCGCTGGTCTCACTGCATGCCGGGGCTCAGGTGGCAGGCCTTCCGGACTTCACCGAGATTGCCGAAAAACAGGGCGTTGCCGTGGTGAACATCAGCGCCACTCAGGTATTGAAGGGGCGCGCCAATCCGCAACTGCCCTTCGACGAGGATGATCCCGCGTTCGATTTCTTTCGCCGATTCATACCCAAGCAGATCCCCGGCCTTCCCAGGGAGTTCGAGAACAAATCCCTGGGCTCGGGATTCATCGTAAGCGGCGACGGCTACATCCTGACCAATGCGCACGTGGTGGATGCGGCCGACGAGGTACTGGTCAAACTGACCGATAAGCGGGAATTCAAGGCCAAGGTCATCGGCGCCGACAAGCGCACCGACGTGGCACTGCTCAAGATCGAGGCGACCGGCCTGCCGGCGGTCAGGCTCGGTGATCCTGCAAGACTCAAGGTCGGCGAGTGGGTGGTCGCGATCGGATCTCCGTTCGGATTCGACAACACGGTCACCGCCGGCATCGTCAGCGCCAAGGGGCGTTCCCTGCCGCAGGAGAACTTCGTGCCGTTCATCCAGACCGACGTGGCCATCAATCCGGGCAATTCCGGTGGGCCCTTGTTCAACCTGCGCGGCGAGGTGGTCGGCATCAACTCCCAGATATACAGCCGTACCGGCGGCTTCATGGGCCTGTCCTTCGCGATCCCGATCGACGTGGCCATGGATATCCAGGCGCAACTGAAGGCTTCCGGCAAGGTGAGCCGCGGCCGGATCGGCGTCGTGATCCAGGAGGTCACCAAGGACCTGGCCGAATCCTTCGGCTTGGGCAAACCCCAAGGCGCGCTTGTCGCGTCCATCGAAAAGGGGGGGCCGGCCGACAAGGCCGGCGTGGAGGAGGGCGACATCATCCTCAAGTTCGATGGCAAGGCCGTGGGCCAATCGTCCGACCTGCCGCGGATCGTGGGTGGCACCCGGCCCGGGACGAAGGTCGTCTTGCAGGTCTGGCGCAAGGGTGCCGCGAAGGATTTCCAGGTGACTGTCGGCGAGATGCCGGACGAGAAGGGATCGGCCCGTGGTCCGAAGAGGGTCAAGCCTGCCGAGGCCGCGCCTGCCAACAAACTGGGACTGGTGCTGTCGGAACTCTCCGGCGAGCAGCGCAAGGAAATGAAGTTGTCCGGGGGCCTGCTCGTGGAAGAGGTCCGCAACGGCGGTACCAGGACGGAACTGCGTCCCGGAGACGTCATCCTCGCCATCATCCAGAAGGGCGCCCAGACCGAGTTGAAAACCGTGGATCAATTCAACGCCTCGATCGCCAAGACCGAGAAGGGTGCCAACATCACCCTGCTCGTTCGACGCGGGGAGAGCCAGACCTTCATCACGATCAGGGGTGCGTCGGATAAATAGCCGGCGATCCAAGGCCGTGGAGCCGGTTCGCGCCGCATTCGTCGTTTATTCGCGCGGCTATTGTCACCTGTGCGACGAACTGGTGGCGGAATTGCAGGCGGTTCTCGCAGCTTGGCCGCACGCCGCGGTTTTCGCGGTGGACGTCGTGGACGTGGACGCGGACGAGCAGCTGGAGGGCCGTTACGGCGAGCGCGTACCCGTCCTCGAATTCGAAGGGCGCGAACTCTGCCATTTCCGCCTCGACGCCGAGAAAGTGCGTGAGGTTTTGGGCACTTTGGGATAAAATCCGCGCTTGCTTCATGTCCCCAAGGTGCTGAAAACGCACCTTTTTTGTTGTCCCGATGGACCACATCCGCAACTTTTCGATCATTGCCCACATCGACCACGGGAAGTCCACCTTGGCCGACCGGATCATCCAGCGCTGCGGCGGCCTGTCCGACCGGGAGATGGAAGAGCAGGTGCTCGATTCCATGGACCTGGAAAGGGAGCGCGGGATCACGATCAAGGCCCAGACGGCCGCGCTTTGGTACGAGGCCAGGGACGGCCGCCGATACAACCTGAACTTGATCGACACGCCCGGCCACGTCGATTTCTCCTACGAGGTTTCCCGGTCCCTGTCGGCATGCGAGGGAGCGCTCCTGGTGGTCGATGCCTCCCAGGGCGTCGAGGCACAGACCGTGGCCAACTGCTACACGGCGATCGAACTCGGCGTCGACGTGGTGCCGGTGCTGAACAAGATGGACCTGCCCCAGGCCAATCCGGACGCGGCCAAGGAGGAAATCGAGGATGTCATCGGAATCGATGCCACCGACGCCATACCCTGCTCGGCGAAAACCGGGCTGGGCGTCGACGACATCCTGGAGGCGGTGATTGCCCGCATTCCCGCGCCCAAAGGCGATCCCGCGGCTCCTTTGAAGGCGTTGATCATCGACTCCTGGTTCGACAACTATGTCGGCGTCGTGATGCTGGTGCGGGTTGTCGACGGCATGCTCCGGGCCAAGGAGCGCGTCCGGCTCATGTCGACCGGGGCGGTCCACCTCTGCGAGCAGGTCGGCGTCTTCACGCCAAAGTCCCAACAGAAGGAAGCCTTGTCGGCCGGCGAGGTGGGCTTCATCATTTCCGGCATCAAGGAACTCAAGGCCGCCAAGGTCGGTGATACCGTCACCCTGGCCGACAGACCCGCCGCCGAGGCACTGCCGGGCTTCAAGGAGATCAAGCCCCAGGTATTCGCGGGCCTCTACCCGGTGGAGGCCAACCAGTACGACGGCCTGCGGGAATCCCTCGAGAAACTGCAGTTGAACGACGCTTCGCTGCATTACGAACCAGAGGTTTCCCAGGCCCTCGGTTTTGGTTTCAGATGCGGCTTTCTCGGCCTTCTGCACATGGAAATCGTCCAGGAGCGCCTTGAGAGGGAATTCGACCAGGATCTGATCACCACCGCCCCGACCGTCGTGTATCAGGTGCTGCTGCGCGACGGCGAGGAAATCTTCGTGGAGAATCCCTCGAAGCTCCCGGAAGTGCAGAAGATTGAGGAGATCCGGGAACCCATCATCACCACCCAGATCTTCGTCCCACAGGATTACGTGGGCGCCGTGATGACCCTCTGCAATGGGAAGCGCGGAAATCAGGCGGACATGCGGTACCACGGGCGTCAGGTCCACCTCACCTACGAGATGCCGCTCGCCGAGGTCGTGTTCGATTTCTTCGACAAGCTGAAATCCGTTTCCCGCGGTTATGCCTCCCTCGACTACGAATTCAAGGAATACCGCGCGGCGGACGTCGTGAAGCTGGACATCCTTATCAACGGTGAGCGGGTGGACGCCCTGTCGGTCATCGTTCACCGGGCCAACGCGCCCTACCGCGGGCGGGAACTCGCCGCCAAGATGCGGCAATTGATACCGCGCCAGATGTACGAGGTGGCCATTCAGGCAGCCATCGGGTCGACCATCATCGCCCGGGAAAACGTCAAGGCGATGCGCAAGGACGTGCTGGCCAAATGCTATGGCGGTGACATCACGCGCAAGAAGAAACTGCTCGAAAAACAGAAGGCCGGCAAGAAGCGCATGAAACAGGTCGGTCGTATCGAGATTCCGCAGGACGCATTCCTCGCCGTGCTACGGGTCGACGAGAAATAGGAACCAGCGGCAACGGTGCCTCCGGAGAAGAAATGAATTTCGCACTCATCCTGTTCCTCCTCACCCTGGCCACGGGATTGCTTTGGGTGTTCGACCGCT
>DAOLKI010000061.1:0-10056 GCA_035331665.1 Rhodocyclaceae bacterium | reverse complement strand
GCGGCTTCTTCTTCGCCTTCATGATGTTGGGCAGGGTGGCGTAGCGCGGCTCGTTCAGGCGCAGGTCGGTGGTCACCACCGCCGGCAGCCTGATCTCCACGGTCTCCAGACCCCCATCCACTTCCCGCGTGACGCTGGCCGAACCGTCGCCCAGGACGACCTTGGACGCGAAGGTGGCCTGCGGCCAGCCCAACAGGGCGGCGAGCATCTGCCCGGTCTGGTTCGAGTCGTCGTCGATGGCCTGCTTGCCCAGAACGACCAGCCCGGGGCCTTCCTTGTCCACCAGCGCCTTCAACAGCTTGGCCACGGCCAGCGGCTGCAGTTCGCCGTCGCTCTCCACCAGGATCGCCCGGTCGGCCCCGATGGCCATCGCCGTGCGCAGCGTCTCCTGGCACGCGGTCGTGCCGCAGGACACGGCCACCACCTCCGTGGCCTTGCCCCCTTCCTTCAGCCGCACCGCTTCTTCCACGGCAATCTCGTCGAACGGGTTCATCGACATCTTCACGTTCGCGAGGTCCACCCCGCTCCCGTCTCCCTTCACCCGCACCTTGACGTTGTAATCGATCACCCGCTTGACCGTCACGAACACTTTCACGATTTCTCTCCTTTCCCGAGGGCGTGCGCGGCCGGGGCGGCGAGGCCTGGCCTGCCGGGCCGGCGGTCGCGCGCGGGGCTCACTCGATGGCCAGGGCCGACTTGGCGTGCTGGCGCAGCACGAACTTCTGGATCTTCCCGGTCGAGGTCTTGGGCAGGACGCCGAAGACGATCTGCTTCGGAGCCTTGAAGCGCGCCAGGTGGGCGCGGCAGTGCTCGACCATCTCGGCCTCGGTGACCTGGGCGCCGTCCTTCAGCTCGACGAAGGCGCAGGGGACTTCGCCCCACTTGGCGTCCGGCTTCGCCACGACGGCCGCCGCGATGACGGCCGGGTGGCGGTAGAGCACCTCCTCGACTTCCAGTGACGAGATGTTCTCGCCGCCGGAGATGATGATGTCCTTGGAGCGGTCCTTGATCTTCACGTAGCCGTCGGATTGCACCACGGCCAGGTCGCCCGTGTGGAACCACCCGCCGGCGAAGGATTCCTCGGTGGCCTTCGGGTTCTTCAGGTAGCCCTTCATGACCAGGTTGCCGCGGAACATGATCTCGCCCATCGTCTCCCCGTCCCAGGGCACGGGCTCCATGGTCAGCGGGTCGAGGACGGTGATCGCCTCCTGCATGTGGTAGCGGACCCCCTGGCGGCCGTTGCGCGCGGCGCGCAGGTCGATGGGCAGGCGTTCCCATTCCGGATGCTTGGCGCAGACGGAGGCCGGGCCGTAAGTCTCGGTGAGGCCGTAGACGTGGGTGATGGCGATGCCGATCCGCTCGGCCCCTTCGATGATGGCCGCCGGCGGCGCGGCACCGGCGATGAGGCCGTTCACCGGGTGGTCGATGCCGGCCCGCAGCTCCTCGGGGGCGTTGATCAGCATGCCGTAGACGATGGGGGCGCCGCACATGTGGCTGACCTTGTGTTCCCGGATGAGGGGGAAGATGAGGCCGGGATCCACCCGGCGCAGGCAGACGCTGGTGCCGGCGTTGGCCGCCAGCGTCCAGGGGAAGCACCAGCCATTGCAGTGGAACATGGGCAGGGTCCAGAGATAGACCGAATGCGGCGGCATGCCCCAGGAGATGATGTTGCTCGCCGAGTTGAGGTAGGCGCCGCGATGGTGGTAGACGACGCCCTTGGGATTTCCCGTGGTGCCGGAGGTGTAGTTCAGGGCGATGGCGTCCCACTCGTCCGCCGGCAGGGACCAGGCGTAGGCCGGGTCCCCCTCGGCGAGCAGGGCCTCGTAGTCGACGCTGCCCAGCGTTTCGCCGCCCGTGTATTCCGGGTCGAGGACGTCCACGACGAGGGGCGCGGGGCCGTCGAGGAGCGCCAGGGCCGCCTTGATGACCGGCGAGAACTCAAGATCGGTGAGCAGGACTTTCGCCTCGCCGTGCTGCAGCATGAAGGCGATGGCCTCGGCGTCGAGGCGGGTGTTCAGGGTGTTCAGCACCGCCCCGGTCATCGGGACGCCGAAGTGGGCCTCGAACATGGGCGCCGTGTTGGGGAGCATGACGGCGACCGTGTCGCCCTTGCCGATGCCGCGGTTGGCCAGCGCGGAGCCGAGGCGGCGGGCACGCTCGTAGGTTTCCTTCCACGTGTATTGCCGGGCGCCCTGGATCACCGCCACCCGGTTCGGGTAGATGAAGGCGGAGCGCTCGATGAAGCTCAGGGGGGAGAGGGGAACGTAGTTGGCCTCGTTGCGGTCGAGGCCGACGGAATAGGGATTGCTGGACGCCACGGTGATCTCCTCGCTGGTGTGGTTTGGGGGTGAGGGCGGTACGGGGCGCAGGATGACAGGGCACGTTTGCGGAATCTTTCGGCAAATGCAACGAATGGTTACAGGGGGGCGGCGGGCCGGTGGCCGGGGCTACAATCGCCCGACTTTCCGCCTTCCCCGTGGCGTACCGATGAGCGCTCCGCCGTCCGACGACCTGCTGGCCGAACACCACCGCTACGAGATGCTGCAGGCCGGCCTCGACCTGCTCGTGGAGGGGATCACGGTGTTCGACCGGGACCTGCGCATGGTGGCCTGGAACGAGACCTTCCTGCAGTTGCTGGACTTCCCGCAGGAGATGGCCTACGCCGGGGCGCCGTTCGACAGCTTCATCCGCTACAACGCGGTGCGCGGCGAATACGGCCCCGGAGACCCGGAGCGCCAGGTGGCCGAGCGCGTGGAGGCGGCGCGCACCTTCAGTTCCCACGTCAGCGAGCGGGTGCGCCCGAACGGCCGCGTCCTGCTCGTGCGCGGCGAACCCCTGCCCCACAAGGGCTTCGTGACGCTCTACTCGGACATCACGGAACAGCGCTACGTGGAGAACCTGATCCAGCGCCAGAACGCCGACCTGGAGGAGCGGGTGCGGCGGCGCACCGCGCAGCTGGAGAATGCCAACGCCAATCTTTCCCGCGCCAGCGAGGAGAACGCGCGCATCGCGACGGCCCTGCGCCGCAGCGAGGAACGCCTGCGCCTCATCAACGACACCATCCCGACCCTGATCGGCTATTTCGACGACCGCGAGATCTTCCAGTACGCCAACAAGGGCTATGCCGACCGCTTCCAGCCGAACGGCGGCACGGTCACCGGGCGGTCGATCCGGGAAGTGGTGGGCGAGGACGTCTACACGCAGGTGCGGGAGCAAGTGCGGGAGGCCCTGGGCGGGCGCCAGGTCACCTATGAATACGGAATGGATCGGGGCGGCACGCGCTACTACGCGCGCAGCACCCTCGTCCCGGAAACGGGCGCGCGCGGCGAAACCCTCGGGTGTTTCGTCTTCTCCTACGACATCACCGAGCAGAAGCGCATGCAGACGGCCCTGGTGCAGGCGCAGAAGATGGAGGCCATCGGCCAGCTGACCGGAGGCCTGGCCCATGATTTCAACAACCTGCTGACCGTCATCATCGGCAACCTGGCCGCCCTGCGCGAGCACCGGCAGGACGATCCGGTCCTCGCCGACTTCGTGGACCCGGCCCTGCAGTCCGCGCGCCGCGGCGTCCAGCTCATCAAGCGCCTGCTGAGCTTTTCGCGCCAGCAGCCCCTCGAGCCCGCTTCGGTGGATGCGGGCGGACTGATCCGCGACATGATGGTCCTGATCCGCCGCTCGATGCCCGAGTCCATCCTGCTGGAGAGCCGGTTGCCGGACGAACCGGTCCATCTGGTGGCCGATCCGGCGCAACTGGAATCGGCCCTGCTCAACTGCGCGCTCAACGCGCGCGACGCGATGCCCGAGGGCGGACGCCTGCGCATCGCCGCCGCGCCGATGGAACTCGCGGACGACGAGGCGGCCTTCTACGATGTCGGTCCCGGCCGCTACGTACGCATCGAGGTCGCCGACACGGGCACCGGGATGGACGAGGCGACGCTGGGTCGCGTGTTCGAGCCCTTTTTCACGACGAAGCGCTTCGGCACCGGCAGCGGCCTGGGCCTTTCCATGGTCTACGGATTCGTCCGCCAGTCGGCCGGGGGAATCCGCATCCTCAGCCGGCCGGGACAGGGCAGCACGGTGCTGATCGTGCTGCCCGAAGGGCGCCCCGGGCAGGCCGGGGAGGGGCCGTCGGAACGGGAAGGGGCGGCCGGCGGCCGCCTGGTCCTGCTCGCCGAGGACGACCCGGACGTGCGGCGCGTAGTTCGCCAGCAACTGGTGGACCTGGGACATCCGGTCATCGAGGCCGAGGACGGCGTCCAGGCCCTGGCCCTGGCGGCGCAGGTGGCCGACATCGCGGTGCTCGTGTCGGACATCGTCATGCCCGGCGGGATCGACGGCTGGCAGCTGGCCGAGCGGGTTGCGGCCATGCGCCCGGACATGCAGGTGGTGCTGATGTCGGGTTATGCCGAGGGGCTGACCCATGCCGCGGGGGCCGGCCCGGGCGGCGGCGCGCGCGCCCCCGTCCTCGCCAAGCCCTTCGAGGGCCGGGACCTGGCCCGGGCCCTGCAGGCGGCGAAACCGGCCGGCCAGTGGCCGGGAAGGGGGTAGGCGTGGCGACCGGCCGGGAGAGGCCCGGGGCCCGTCGGGTGGTGATTGTCGAGGACGAGCCGGACGTGGCGCGGACCATCGAGCACGTCCTGGCCGATTTCGCCTTCGACACCAGCTGGTGCCGCACCGGCGGTGAGTTGTTGCGACGCCTGCGCAGCCTCGCCCCGGATCTGTGCATCATCGACCTGGGCCTGCCCGACATGGATGGCCTGGAACTGATGCAGCGGCTGCGCGCCCAGTGTCCCTGCGGCATCCTGATCCTGACCGGGCGCAGCCACGTGAGCGACCGGGTGATGGGCCTCGAACTCGGCGCGGACGACTACGTGGTGAAGCCCTTCGAACCGCGGGAACTCGTGGCGCGGGTACGCAGCATCCTGCGCCGGCGCGAGGAGGCGACCGGCCACCAGGGGCAGGTGGCCGTGTTCGGCGAATGGCGCTTCAATCCGCGCAACAATGCGCTGCGCGGGCCGGGCGGAACGGAGGAGATCCTGAGCACCGCCGAGGGGGAACTCCTGCAGGTCTTCCTGCGCAATCCCAATCGCATCCTGAACCGGGAGCAGTTGATGGGCGGCCGGGACGTGTCGCCCACCGACCGGGCCATCGACGTGCGGATATCGCGGCTGCGCAAGCGCCTCGAACCGCAGGAGAGCAGCCCGGCGCTGATCAAGACGGTCTACGGCGCCGGATACCTCTTCCTCGCCCAGGTGCGCTGGGACGATTCGCCCTAAGCCGCAAACCGCGTGCGGCGCCGCCGCCCGGTGCGTCGGGTGATGCTGACGCGAGCAGGACGTCGGATCGGCGGCGCCGATATCTCCATAGAAATTTCGAATGCCTTTTTTCACTTTACCCGTTGACCTGGTGGGGGATCGCGGGAAATAATCCCACCCGGCGTCGTGGTCGGTTCACAAACGCCGCAAGAGAGAGAAGGTGCGCCGCTTCACGTTCCTGCTCGGCAGGATGGCGCGGGGACGCTGTCGGCGTGTCGGGCGCCAGAAGGCCATTCGGGCACGACGCGGAACCGCCATCAGAGGGCAGGGCGATGGAGTTCCCGGCTCGGAGGCAGGATCGGATGGTTGGCGGATTTCCCGCCGGCACCGTGGGACAACACGGAAATGGGAGGAGTGACATGAATCAACTGGTGCGGTCTTGGCTCGGCGTTTCGCGCGGCGCCGGGGCGTATTTCGGATTGCTGGTCGCCGCCTTCCTGAACCTCTGGGGCTTCAGCAACGGCGCCTGCGCGGCCGACCTCGCGCTCAGCGCGTCCAAGCTCTCCGTGACGGTCAAGGGCACCGCCTCGGTCACGGTTTCCAATGCGGTCGGTTCGGTATTCGTCGCATCGTCGAACAAATCGGTCGCCACGGCCGCCTACGCGTCGAAGGTCGTCACCGTGACCGGCGTCGCCGTCGGGAATGCGGTCGTCAGCGTACGGGACGCGAGCCAGACGCGGACGATCGAAGTCACCGTCACGCAGGCCGTCGCGTCCGGCGGCAATGGTTCCACAACGCCAAGCGGCACGACGGATTCGTTCGCCGTCCTCGCAGCGAACGACCTTGGCATGCACTGTGCCGACCAGGACTACCAGATCTTCTCCATCCTCCCGCCGTTCAACGTGATCCATGCCCAGGTGATCAAGAAGGGCGCCAAGCCCGTGATCGTGGACAACAACACGGTCGACGTCTTCTACAGCGGGGCGTCCAGCCTCGTCGATCCGGCCGGCGCGGGCTCCATCAACACCTTCAGCGTCGGGTCCACGTACAAGTCCAACTTCTGGGAAATCGCCGGGACGCGCCAGTCCTACGGTACCCAAACCTACCGCCGGCTCTATCCTTCCGTTTCCCCGCTGACCAGCGCGCTCGACTCCTTCGCGCCGTTGCCGGACAACGTGGGCCTGCCGGTGCCTGATCCGAACAAATTCCCGAGCCTGGTCATCGCCCAGCAGGCGATGCCGGCGACCGGCCCGCAGAAGTTCGACCGCTTCGATCCCAATCTGGCCTTTTTCAAGAACTTCCCGTTCGGCGCCACCATCACCGGCACCAAGTGGTTCTCGGCCGACGGCATCCCCATCCTGCCGAGGGACGACAAGGGCGTGCAGAATTCGTATCCGCTGTTGCGCATCAGCGCTCTCGTCAAGGGGGCGGCGCCGACCAGCGCGCCCCTGGCCAAGGTGGATGTCGTGGTTCCAGTGGCCTCCGAAGCCGATTGCCAGCTTTGCCATGCGGCCTCCGCCGATTTCGGATCCGGTCGGGCAACGGACTTCGCCAAGACCACCAAGTACGCGTCCGGCGTGCCGTGGTCGATCCAGTCGGTGGGAGGCGCTCCCGGCCCCGAAAAACTGCAGAACGCGGCCAAGATCAACATCCTGCGCCTGCACGATGCCAAGCACGGAGCGAAGTACGTCTCCAGTGCCACGGGCGCCGCGAAGCCCTGCCTGAACGGCAATGAAGCCTCATGCCTGGATGTCCGCCGCACCATCCAATGCGCCCAGTGCCACTACACGCCGGCCCTCGACCTGCTGCATGCGGGCCCGGTGGACGACAAGGGCATGGGCGAGGAAGGTCGGCAGCAGACCCGCCACGTTTCCATGTCGCGCGCCATGCACGGCAACCATGGCCAATACACGGACATCTTCCCCGACATGCCGGCGCCCGGCAGTGTCAATCGCACGCCGGACCAGGTCAATCTGGTGCTTCAGGAGACCTGCTACGCGTGCCATCCCGGCAAGGTGACCAAGTGCCTGCGCGGTGCCATGGCTTCCGGCGGCGTGGTCTGCCAGGACTGCCACGGCCAGATGCGTCAGGTCGGCAATGACTTTTCCGCCAATCTGCCGGCAACCGGAAAGCTCGACCTGGCGAAGCGGGTTCCCTGGGCCCACGAGCCGAAGTGCCAGTCCTGCCACGTGGGCGACGCCGTGTCGGTCACGACGATGAACCGGAGCAACATGATCGTCGCCAAGGACGGCATCCGGTTGGCCCAGGCTTTCCTGAAGACCGATGCCACCAAGGAGGTGCTGCCGAACATCCAGGCGCCGACATCGCGCTTCGCGGAAAACGCCAGCCTGTACCGGCTCTCCAAGGGGCATGGCGGTGTCATGTGCAAGGGCTGCCACGGCTCGACGCATGCCGAGTGGCCGAACGCCAACCCGAACGCGAACGACAACGTGGCGGCGAAACAGTTGCAGGGACATGCCGGCGCGATCGTCGAATGCAACACCTGCCACACGGGGACATTGCCAAACAACCTGAACGGGCCCCACGGTCTCCACCCGATCAACAGCCCGTCCTTCGTGTCCGGCCATGAGAACCTGGCGGAATCGAACGCCAACAGCTGCCGCAGTTGCCACGGTCCGAAGGGCCTCGGCACGGTACTGTCGCGCACCGCTGCCGATCGCAGCTTCACGGTGGAAGGAAAGGTCATCAAGCTTCCGAAGGGGACCCAGGTGCGCTGCGATACCTGCCACGAGCAGAAGCTCTGACCGTCCGGCGCCGGGCGGGGCCAGTCCCCTCCGGTGCGGGATCTAACCTGGGCGCGGGCGGTGAAAACCGCGCGCGCCCAATTCAATTGAGTCCACGGGGAGCCTGGCAGACCCCGCGGGGGTGCTGCGGGGACAGTCCTTTCCGGGCGACCGACGCCAGGGCGCTCGACCGGACCGCGGCGGTGCGGACCGGATGCTTTCCGCGCGACCGGCGGCACCAGGGGTGCCGCTTGAATAGCGTGTAAAGCCCTTCCAATATCGTGACTTATGCCATCGGTTGCTGTAACTTTATCCGCCCGTGAACGGCGCCTGCGCATGCCCCCGCAACGAATCGTGAACTGCCGAGAGAATGGCGTCCTTTCCGAGGACCGGCCGGTGGCGGGCACCGGGCGAGGCAATGGGATTCCGATGATGCCGACCGACCATCCATCCATCGGCGAGGGTTCTTCGCGCCGGCGTCTTGCGCATGGCTTCACCTTGCTCGAACTCCTGGTCGTGATGGTGATCATCGGCCTGCTGGCGGCCTATGTCGGACCGCGTTTCTTCTCCCAGATCGGCAAGTCGGAGCAGAAGGCTGCGAAGGCGCAACTGGATGCCTTCGAGAAGGCCCTGGACCAATACCGTCTCGACACCGGGCGCTATCCGACCACGGACCAGGGACTGGCGGCCCTGATGGCGCGGCCGGGGAACGAGGCGCGATGGAACGGGCCGTATCTCAAGAAGGCCGTGCCTCCCGATCCGTGGGGACGTCCGTACCTTTACAAGCTGCCCGGAGAGCACGGCGAGTACGACCTGTGGTCCTACGGCAAGGACGGCCAGGCCGGTGGCACCGGCGACGACGAAGACGTCACCAGCTGGTGACGACGCGAGCATGCTCTACCAGGTGAAAGCCATCCGCGAAGGCGACCGGGTCGGTGTCCTGCTGATCGAGGCGGTGCATCCGGAAGATGCGGCGCGCCAGGTGCGCGAGCAGGGGCATGCAGTCCTCGATGTCCGCACGGCGGCCCTCTGGCGGCGCCTGGCCCGCCCGACCGATGGCCGGTTTCCCCTGCTCCTGTTCAGCCAGGAAATGCTCGCCCTGCTCGAGTCCGGGGTCGGTGTCGTGGAGGCCCTGGCCACCCTGGCCGAAAAGGAGGGGCGTGCCGGCCCGCGTTCGATCCTGGAACGGGTGCTCGGTCGGCTGCGCGAGGGCCAGGCCCTTTCCGCGGCCCTGGAGGCCCAGCCGCGGGTCTTCCCGCCGCTCTATGTCGCCATCGTGAGGGCGAGCGAACGGACCAGCGACCTGCCGGAGGCCTTGCGCCGTTACGTGGCTTATCGGCAACAGGTCGAGACATTGCGCGGCAAGCTGGTCGCGGCGGCGATCTATCCGGCGCTCTTGATTGCCGTCGGCGGCCTGGTGATCCTCTTCCTGCTCGGCTACGTCGTTCCGCGCTTCAGCCGCATCTACGAGGATCTGGGCGACCGCCTGCCGCCCGTGTCGCGCCTGTTGCTGGAATGGGGTCGGCTGGTGGAGGCCCACGGCGGCATGCTGCTCGTCCTGCTGGCGGCGGGCCTCGCGGCGGCCGTCCACCTCCTGAGTCGGCCGGGTACGGGCGAGCGACTCATGGATCTGCTGTGGCGGATACCGGGCGTCGGCGAACGGCTGCGCATCTTCCACCTGTCACGTTGTTACCGGACGCTCGGCATGCTGCTGCGCGGCGGCATTCCCATCCTCCCGGCCCTGGGGATGGTGGGCGGCCTGCTCGCCGCCGCCCTCGGCGACAAGCTCGTCCAGGCCGCGGAATGGATCAGGACCGGAAGGCCGGTGTCGGAGGCCATGGAGTCCCACGGACTGACGACGCCGGTCGCCGTGCGCCTGTTGCGGGTCGGCGAACGCACCGGCAACCTCGGCGAGATGATGGAGAGGATCGCCGCCTTCCACGACGAGGAAACCGCGCGCTGGAGCGAGACCGTGACCCGGCTGTTCGGTCCGCTGCTGATGCTCGCCATCGGCCTCATGATCGGCACCATCGTCGTCCTGCTCTATCTCCCGATCT
>DAOLKI010000060.1:0-10112 GCA_035331665.1 Rhodocyclaceae bacterium | reverse complement strand
AGATGGACGACAACCTGCACATGCACGACTTGAAGCACGACATGGTCGGCGAGCGTCGCGTCGGCGGCGATCGGCGCAAGGAGAACGTTGCCGTCGCCGAGGAGCGGCGCAGCGGAAGCGAGCGGCGCCAGCCGCCGGTCGAAGGGGAGAAGTCCGAATGAACGCCTTGGTCATCTTCGGCCTTCTGGCCGCGCTCATGCTGACCGGCATGCCGATCTCCATATCCCTCGGCCTGACCGTGCTGACATTCCTGTTCACCATGACCCAGGTACCCCTCGAGTCGGTGGCCCTGAAGCTCTTCACCGGCATCGAGAAGTTCGAGATCATGGCGATTCCGTTCTTCATCCTGGCGGGCAATTTCCTGACCCACGGCGGCGTGGCGCGGCGGATGATCAATTTCGCCACCGCCATGGTCGGCCACTGGTACGGAGGCCTGGCGCTCGCCGGCGTCATGGCCTGCGCGCTGTTTGCGGCTGTCTCCGGCTCCTCTCCGGCGACGGTGGTGGCTATCGGATCCATCCTGCTTCCGGCCATGGTGAAGGCAGGCTTCCCAAACCGTTTCGGGGCGGGCGTCATAACGACATCCGGGGCCCTGGGCATCCTGATCCCGCCGTCCATCGTCATGGTGATGTACTCGGTCGCCACCAACACGTCGGTCGGTGCATTGTTCATGGCCGGCGTGATTCCCGGCCTGGTCCTGGCGTTCATGCTCGGGGCACTGACCTGGTATCGGGCGCGCAAGTTCGACTATCCGCGCCAGGCGAAGGCGAGTTGGGCCGAGCGTTGGAAGGCCTTCGTGAAGTCGGTCTGGGGCCTGTTGCTGATCGTGGTGGTCATGGGCGGGATCTACACCGGCATCTTCACGCCGACCGAAGCAGCAGCCATGAGCGCGGTCTATGCGTTCTTCGTCGCCGTGTTCATCTACGGGGACATGGGGCTGAAGGACGTACCGAAGGTGCTGCTCAACTCGGCCAACATGTCGGCGATGCTGCTCTACATCATCACCAACGCCGTGCTGTTCTCCTTCATCATGACCAACGAGAACATTCCGCAGCTGCTGGCCGAGTGGATGATCGGCCATGGCTTGGGGACGATCGCCTTCCTGCTCGCCTGCAACGTCATTCTCTTGCTTGCCGGAAACTTCATGGAGCCCTCGTCCATCGTGCTGATTTTCGCGCCCATCCTGTTCCCGGTGGCCGTGAAATTGGGCATCGACCCGGTCCATTTCGGCATCATGATGACGGTGAACATGGAGGTCGGAATGTGCCATCCGCCCGTCGGCCTCAATCTTTACGTGGCGTCGGGAATCACGAAGATGGGCATCACCGAACTGACGGTCGCCGTGTGGCCGTGGCTGCTGACGATGCTGGTTTTCCTGTTGGCCGTCACGTACTGGCCGGCGATGTCCATCTGGCTGCCGAAGACCCTCGGGATGATGTAGACGCGCCCCGGAACGGTCGCGCAAACAAGGCGCCGGGTTTTCCCGGCGCCTTTTTTCTTGTGTTACCGCCCATCCGGCGAGGCGGAAAATGCTAAAATTACAAGTTTATAACCCGTTGAATTTCTGGAGCAATCAAATGCCTGTCGAACGCACCCTCTCGATCATCAAACCCGATGCCGTGGCCAAGAACGTTATCGGCAAGATCTATTCCCGTTTTGAAACCAACGGCCTGAAGATCGTGGCCGCCCGCATGGCGTGGTTGTCCGAGCAGGAGGCCGGCGGCTTCTACGCGGTGCACCGCGAACGTCCCTTCTTCAAGGACCTCGTCCAGTTCATGACCTCCGGGCCGGTGATGATCCAGGTCCTGGAAGGCGAGAGCGCGATTGCGAAGAACCGCGAGCTGATGGGAGCCACGGATCCCAAGAAGGCCGACAAGGGAACCATCCGCGCCGATTTCGCCGAAAGCATCGACGCCAATGCCGTGCACGGTTCCGACGGCGCGGAGACGGCCGCCGTGGAGATCGCCTATTTCTTCCCGGCGCTGGAGGTCTTTGCCGGCCGTTGAGCCGCCTCCGTCATGGCCGTGAATCTGCTCGATTTCGATGGACCCGCACTGATCCGGTGGTTCGACGGGTTGGGCGAGAAGCCCTTCCGGGCCCGCCAGGTGCTGCGTTGGATCCATCGATTCGGGCAGACCGATTTCGACGCCATGACCGACGTCGCCAGGAGCCTGAGGGAGAAACTCGCCGGCTTGGCGGAAGTCCGATTGCCCGATATGGCGGGGGATCGGCTTTCCGACGACGGGACCCGCAAGTTCCTGTTCGACGTGGGCGGTGGCAACGCGGTCGAGACCGTCTTCATTCCCGAGGATGACAGGGGAACGCTTTGCATCTCCACCCAGGCCGGATGCGCCCTCGAGTGCGCATTCTGCTCCACCGGGCGTCAAGGCTTCAACCGGAACCTGACCGCCGCAGAAATCATCGGCCAGTTGCTCCAGGCCAATCGCCTGCTCGGGCGGGATCCTGCCGGCGAACGCGTGGTCAGCAACGTGGTGCTGATGGGAATGGGCGAGCCGCTGGCCAACTTCGACAACGTGGTGACCGCACTCCGGCTCATGCTGGACGACAACGCCCACGGATTGTCCCGGCGACGGGTGACGGTGTCCACGTCGGGCCTCGTACCGGCCATGGATCGTCTCCGGGAGGCCTGTCCGGTGGCCCTTGCCGTGTCCCTGCATGCACCGACGGACGAATTGAGGGACCGACTGGTGCCGATCAACCGCAAGTATCCCCTGGCCGAGTTGATGGCCGCGTGCCGCCGCTATCTGGCCGCGGCGCCGCGGGACTTCATTACATTCGAATACGTGATGCTTGACGGCGTCAATGATTCCGACGCGCATGCGAAGGCACTTCTGCGTCTGGTCGGCGACGTGCCGTGCAAGTTCAACCTTATTCCCTTCAATCCTTTTCCGAATTCGGGGTTTCGTCGTTCGCCGGCGGAAAAGGTGCGCCGGTTCGCGAAACTCCTCGCCGATGCCGGTATCGTCACGACTACCCGCAAGACCCGTGGCGACGACATCGATGCCGCTTGCGGTCAATTGGCGGGGCAGGTCCGCGACCGGTCCAGTCGGAGTGGCATCGGCGGTCGCGTCATTAACCTCGCAGAGGCCAGCCGATGACTCGTGCCACCCTATTGGTCCTGTTTGCCGCCTTCGTGGCCGCCTGTGGAGGCGACCCCGCCCGCCAGGGTTCCCAGGTGGAGCAGGCGGTTTCCCAGCAGGCGGCGGCCGGTGACGCCCAGAAACGAGCGAAGGTGCATACGGAATTGGGCAGCATGTACCTGAAGGATGGCCGATACGCCGTCGCCCTCGACGAAGCGCGAATTGCGGTCGCCGCGGACCCGGGTTACGCGCCGGCCTACAACCTGCAGGGACTCGTGCACATGTACCTGAACGAGAATCGCGTTGCGGAAGACAATTTTGCCAGGGCGTTGCGCCTTGCGCCGGGCGATCCGGAGATCAACAACAACTACGGATGGTTCCTTTGCCAGACGGACCGGGAACGGGAATCGATGGCCTACTTCCAGAATGCCATCCGCAGTCCGCTGTACGACACGCCGGGAAAACCGCTCACCAACGCCGGCCTGTGTTCCCTGCGCATCAAGGACGACAGGGCCGCCGAGGATTTCCTGTTGCGCGCGCTGCGCAATGACGCCGAGAACGTGCAGGCCCTGTATTGGCTTGCCGACATCAACTACCGCAGCAACCGGTTCGGCGAGGCCCGGCTGCGCATGGCCGACCTGCACAAGCTGATCGAGCCCAATTCCGAGTCCCTTTGGCTGGCCTTGCGGATCGAGCGGAAGGCCGGCGACAGGGAGGCTGAGGCTCGTTATGCGTCGCAACTGCGCCGCAAGTTTCCCGGCAGTCCGGAACAACAGCGCCTCATGCAGGGCCAATACGACTGAGGCACGCCCATGACGGAAACGGGGAATGCAGACGCGCCTGCCGGCGAGTCCGCCGCCATGGCTGAGACAGCCGTAGACGCCCACGTCTCGGTGGGCCAGCGCCTTCGCCGGGCGAGGACCACGGCATCGCTCAGCGTGACCGATGTCGCCAGCGCGTTGAAGTTCAGTCCGCGGCAGGTCGAAGCATTGGAAAGCGACGACTTCGCATCGTTGCATGGTGCCACCCTCATTCGCGGTTTCGTCCGCAGTTACGCCCGTCTGCTCAAACTGAATCCCGAGGATCTGCTGGCCCAGCTGGATGGCACCGTCCCCCGGCCGGCGGGGGAAATCAGACCCATGCCCGGAACCGGGGCCGAAATGCCCCATGACCTGCCGCGTCGCCAGACCCTGCGGTGGATGGTGACGGCGCTCGTGCTGGCCGCCGTGGCCGGTGCCGTGAGCTATTTCGTCGAGTGGCCTGCCGACGGTCCCTCGTCGCTGCTTCCCACGCGGGGCGACGAACGGCCCGATGCGACGGGCAGTTCGCCTGCCCGTACCACGGATGCCGCGCCGCCGGCGGCCCAGGTCCAGCCCACTCCGGAGGTCATCGCGACCCCGCATCCGGCGGCGGTCGGTGCCCAGGCCGAGTCCGCCGTCGTCGATCCCGAGGCGCGCCGTCTCGTCTTCACCTTCACCGGTACCGCCTGGGTCGAGGTCCGCGACGCCACCCAGAAGACCTTGTTGTCCCAGAACAATGCCGCCGGTACGGTGCAATCCGTCGCCGGGCGCCCGCCATTCCAGGTCGTGGTCGGCAACGCGGCCCAGGTGCGCCTGCAGTACGAGGACAGGGAGGTCGACCTCCTGCCGCACATCCGCGCGGAAGTCGCGCGGTTTTCCCTGGAGTGATGACGGGATGGCGATCATTCCGCAGGGGCCCTCGGGGAGACGCGTCAGCCGCGAAGTCAGGGTCGGAGGCGTCGTGATGGGGGGCGACGCGCCGGTCGTCGTCCAGTCGATGACGAACACCGATTCGGAGGACGATTTCAAGACGGCGATGCAGGTGGCCCAACTCGCGCGTGCCGGCTCGGAACTGGTGCGCATCACGGTCAATACCCGCGAGGCGGCAGCCGCCGTGCCGCGCATACGCGACCGGCTGCTGGCGATGCAGATCCAGGTGCCCTTGATCGGGGATTTCCATTTCAATGGCCACAAACTCCTCGCCGAGCATCCGGCCTGCGCCGAGGCGCTCGACAAACTGCGCATCAACCCGGGGAACGTGGGGAAGGGCGCCCGGCGGGACGAGCAGTTCGCACAATTGATCGAGATCGCCTGCCGCCATGACAAACCCGTGCGAATCGGGGTGAACTGGGGCAGCCTGGACCAGGACCTGCTGGCTCGCGTCATGGACGACAACGCGCGCCGCGCCGACCCGAAGGATGCGACGGGGGTGATGCGCGAGGCCATGGTTGCCTCGGCCCTCGAGTCGGCCGAACGCGCGATCGAACTGGGGCTGCCGGCCGACCGGATCGTCCTCTCCTGCAAAGTTTCCGGCGTACAGGACCTGATCGCCATCTACCGCGAGTTGGCGGCGCGTTGCGACCACGCGCTCCATTTGGGACTCACCGAAGCGGGAATGGGCAGCAAGGGCATCGTCGCGTCCACGGCCGCCATGGCCGTCCTGCTCCAGGAGGGGATCGGCGACACCATTCGGGTGTCCCTGACGCCGGAGCCGAACGGCGACCGGACGCGGGAAGTGATCGTCGCGCAGGAGATGCTCCAGACCATGGGACTGCGTGCCTTTGCGCCGCTGGTGGCCGCCTGCCCCGGGTGCGGACGGACCACCAGCACGACCTTCCAGGAACTGGCGCAGCGGATCCAGGAACACGTTCGGGACAGGATGCCGGAATGGCGCCTGCATTACCGCGGGGTCGAGGAGATGACGCTCGCCGTCATGGGTTGCGTGGTAAACGGTCCCGGCGAGAGCAAGCAAGCGAATATAGGCATCTCGCTTCCCGGCACCGGAGAGGCCCCGGTCGCCCCCGTGTATGTGGATGGCGAACGGGTTGCAACGCTGCGCGGGGAAGACCTGGCAGACGAATTCAAGTCCCTGGTGGACGACTATGTGGCGCGCAAGTATCCGCGGCGGAACCTGCCATGACCCAGACCCTGCAAGCCATCCGCGGGATGAACGACATCCTGCCCGACGAAGCCGAACTCTGGGACGAGTTCGAGGAACTGGTGCGCCAGTGGCTGCGCGCCTACGGCTACCGGCCGATCCGCATGCCCATCGTGGAGCCCACGCCTCTCTTCTCGCGGGCGATCGGCGAAGTGACGGACATCGTCGAGAAGGAGATGTACTCGTTCGAGGACAGGCTGAACGGCGAGCACCTGACCCTGAGACCCGAAGGCACGGCCTCCTGCGTGCGGGCCGTGCTTCAGCACAACCTGCTTTACGATGGCCCGAAACGACTCTGGTACATCGGGCCCATGTTCCGTCACGAGCGTCCCCAGAAGGGCCGCTACCGGCAATTCCATCAGGTCGGTGTGGAGGCCCTGGGTTTCGCCGGCCCCGATGTCGACGCCGAACAGATCCTTATGGGGGCCCGCCTCTGGCACGACCTGGGATTGGCCGACATCCGCCTGGAAATGAACTGCCTCGGCCAGCCCGAGGAACGCGCCCGGCACCGGCAGGACCTGATCGCCTACCTCGCCGGCCACGAGGAACGGTTGGACGAGGACGCCAGGCGCCGCCTGCATACCAATCCGCTGCGCATTCTGGATTCCAAGAATCCTGCGATGCAGGGTCTGGTCGACGCCGCGCCCAAGCTGATCGACTATCTCGGCCCGGAATCCCTGGCGCATTTCGACGGCGTGCAAAGACTCTTGCGCGACGCCGGCATCGCCTTTACCCTCAACCCCCGCCTGGTGCGCGGGCTCGATTACTACAACCTGACGGTCTTCGAGTGGGTGACGGACCGGCTGGGGGCCCAGGGTACCGTTTGCGCCGGCGGAAGGTATGACGGATTGATCGGTCAGCTGGGCGGCAAGGCGCAGCCGGCCTGCGGATTCGCGATGGGGATCGAGCGCCTGCTCGCCCTTTGGGGGGAGCAGGGCAACCGGATGGAGGCTCCGGCCCCGGACGTCTATCTGGTGAACCAGGGCGAGGCCGCGTCGCGCTATGCCTTCCGGATCGCCGAGCACCTGCGCGATGCCGGGTTCGCCGTGCATCATCATTGCGGTGGCGGCAGCTTCAAGTCCCAGATGAAGCGAGCCGATGCATCGGGCGCGAGCCTGGCCGTCATCATCGGCGACGATGAGGCGGCCGCGCGGCAGGCCACCCTGAAACCCCTGCGCGAAACGGCGGATCAACGCCGTGTTCCCTTCGATGAACTCGCCGACGCGGTCGGCGACTGGCTGTTTGGAGACGACGACGATGGCGGTGTATGACCTCGAGGAACAGGAACAACTCGACGAAATCAAGACCTGGTGGAAGCAGTACGGCAACCTGGTGACATGGATCGCCCTGGCCGTGGCCGTGGGGCTCGCCGGGTGGCAGGCGTGGAACTGGTGGCAGCGCAATCAGGCCGCCCAGGCCGCGGGGCTCTACGGCGCGTTGCAGGTTGCCGCCATGAAGGGAGATTCCAAGCAGGTGCGCGACGCGTCCGGCGAGTTGATCGAAAAGTATCCGGGAACCGCCTACGCCGGGCTGGCCGCCCTGATGGCGGCCAAGGTCCAGGCCGAGACCGGTGACGCGAAGACCGCCAAGGCGCAATTGGGCTGGGCCGGCGAAAAGGCCGCCGATGCCGGTGTCCGCGACCTGGCCCGGATGCGGCTCGCCGCCCTGCTGGCCGATGAGAAGGCCTACGACGAGGCCATGAAACAGCTGGCGGCCGAACCCACCGTCGCGATGGCCGCGCGCTACCAGGAGCTTCGGGGTGACGTGCTGCTCGCCCAGGGCAAGGCAGGCGAGGCGAAGACCGCGTACGAGACCGCCATCGCCAGGCACGATGCGAACCGCAAGGATGACGGCCTGAGAGGCAAGGCCTATCGGGACATCCTCCAGATCAAGTTGGAAACCGCCGCCGGCCGGGGTGCGGCCAAATGAGGTTCCGCGCCGTCGCCATGATCGGGTTGGGAATTCTCCTGGGCGCCTGTTCGACGGTGGAGAAACTCAACCCCTTTGCCGCCGACCCGCCGAAGGTGAAGCCGGCGGAACTGGTGCCGCTCACCAACAGCGTGGAACTGCGTCCGGCGTGGCAGGTGGCCGTCGGTGCCGCCGGCGAGTACGTGTTTACGCCGGCCGTGGTGGGCACAACCGTCTTTGCGGCCGCGCGCGACGGATCGGTCCTGCGTGCTGACCAGGGTGCCCAGGCCTGGCGCACCGGCCTCGGCCAGGTAATCTCCGGTGGCGTCGGCGCAGACGCAAAGCGGGTCGTCGTCGGCAGCCCCAAGGGCGAGATCATCGCCATGGACGCCACCAACGGCCGGGAAATCTGGCGCGTGCGCGTCAGTTCGGAAGTGCTCGCGGCACCGGTCGTGACCGACGACGTGGTGCTCGTGCGCAGCGCCGATTCACGCATATTCGCGTTCGACGCCGTCGACGGCAAACGCCGCTGGGTTTATCAACGCACCCTGCCCGCCCTGTCCCTGCGTTCTCCCACCGGACTCGTGGTGGCAGGCAAGGTGGTTCTGGCCGGGTTTCCCGGCGGCAAACTGGTCGCCATCGCATTGAACAACGGCGCTGCCACGTGGGAGGCCACCGTGGCGCTGCCCAAGGGGGCGACGGAGCTGGAGCGGGTCGCCGACGTCTCCAGCGCACCGGCCATCGGCAGCCGGGATGTCTGCGCCGCCGCCTTCCAGGGACGCGCCGCGTGCTTCGATCTGGCGAACGGCAACAACTTCTGGGGTCGGGATCTCTCCAGCAGCGCAGGCCTCGATTTCGACGAGCGTTACGTCTACGTTGCCGACGATGCCGGCGCGGTCCAGGCGCTCGACCGGACGACGGGGGCCAGCATCTGGAAGCAGGGCAAGCTGTCCCACCGGGGCCTGTCGCGTCCCGTCGCGGTTGGCGGACGCGTCGTCGTCGGCGATGCCCAGGGATACCTTCACGTCATGAAGCGCGAGGACGGTTCTTTCCTGGCGCGGGCGGCCACGGACGGTAGCGCCATCGCCGCCGCGCCGCAGCGTTACGGAAGCGGGTTCCTGGTGCAGACCCGCAACGGCGGACTGATCGCCTTCGAGTTGCGTTGAGCCCGCGATGCCGGAAGCCAAACGGCGCCCGGCGGTACCCTGGTCATGAAACCCACTCTCGTCATCGTCGGCCGTCCCAACGTGGGCAAGAGTACGTTATTCAACCGGCTGACCCGCTCCCGAGACGCGCTGGTCGCCGACCTGCCGGGCCTGACCCGGGATCGGCATTATGGCCATGGCAGGCTGGGGCGCAAGCCCTTCCTGGTCGTCGATACCGGCGGCTTCGAACCCACGGCGAAGGCGGGCATCGTGCACGAAATGGCGCGCCAGGCCGAGGCCGCCATCGCCGAGGCCGACGTCCTGATATTCGTCGTGGATGGCCGGACCGGACTGACGCCCCAGGATCGGGCGATCGCCGACCGTCTGCGGCGCGCGGGCCGGCCGTTGCACCTGGTGGTCAACAAGGCGGAAGGCATGGAGCGGGCCGTCGTCGCCGCGGAGTTCTTCGAACTGGGCTGCGGCGACCCGATGGTGATATCCGCGGCGCACGGCGACGGCGTCCGGGAGACGCTGGATATCGTCCTGGCCCCCTACCCGGAAGAGCCAGACGAGCAGGACGAACGCCGCGGGCCCCGCGTCGCGGTGGTGGGCCGACCCAACGTCGGCAAGAGCACCCTGATCAATGCGTTGCTCGGAGAGGAACGGGTGATCGCCTTCGACATGCCCGGCACCACCCGCGACGCCATCGAGGTGCCCTTCGAACGCAATGGCCGCCACTACACCCTCGTCGATACGGCCGGCCTGCGCCGCAAGGGCAAGGTGTTCGAGGCGGTCGAGAAGTTCTCGGTGGTCAAGACACTGCAGGCGGTTGAGGAATCCAACGTCGTCGTCCTGATGGTGGATGCGAGCCAGGACATCGCCGACCAGGATGCCCACGTGGCAGGTTTCGTCGTGGAGGCCGGGCGGGCGCTGGTGCTGGCGGTAAACAAGTGGGACGCGGTGGACGACTACCGGCGGGAGCGCGTGAAGGCGGACGTGG
>DAOLKI010000059.1:0-10137 GCA_035331665.1 Rhodocyclaceae bacterium | reverse complement strand
GCACCAGTTCCACGTGGTTCACGTAGGCCGATCCGTCGGCCCACTGGTAGGCCCGGGGCAGCGGCGAGTGGCAATGGCGCGGGTCGAAGGGAATGGCGTGGCGGGCATGCCCGTGGTTCAGCATGTCGTAGACCAGTTCCAGTTCCGGGGCGACGGTATCCCAGTCGTCCAGGGCGGCCTGCAGGGTCCGGGCGATGCCGCCCACGGTCTGGCAGCGCGCGAGATCGCGGCTGACGACCACCAGGGCGCCATCCCGGCCGCCGTGCTTCAGGGTGGCGAGCTTCATGGCTTGGCCCAGGCCTTGTAGCTGCCGTCGTGCATCCAGCGGGCGTGCTGGGGCGCCTTCCGGGTGGCGGCCCATTCATTGATCATGTCCCACTTGACCTCGTCGAGCTTGCTCATCATTTCGTCGGTGTGGGTGTTCACCGCCAGCTCCAGGCGATGGCCGTTGGGGTCGTAGAAATAAATCGACTGGAACAGCGCGTGGTCGGTGGGGCCGACCACTTCGATCCCGTCCGCTTCCAGGCGGGCCTTGACGGCCATCATCTCCTGCATCGACCCCAGCTCCAGGGCCAGGTGCTGGGTCCAGGCCGGGGTGTTGGGGTCCCGCCCCATCTCCGGCCTGGTGGGCAATTCGAAAAAGGCGAGGATGTTGCCGCCGCCGGCGTCGAGGAAGACGTGCATGTAGGGGTCGGGCTCCTGGGTCGAGGGCACCCGGTCTTCGGCGATGGCCAGGATGAAGCCCATGTCCAGGTACTTCCCGTACCACTCGACGGTCTCCTTGGCGTCCTTGCAGCGGTAGGCCACGTGGTGGATCTTCCGTATCTTCATGGCGTTCTCCTCAATTGCGTTGCGGCGCTCAGACGCCGGCCCGGGCGATGGCCATGGCCTCGCGCAGGACGGAGATGTCGCCGACATGGTTGGACAGCAGCAGGATCAGTTTCGCGTTGACCTGGGCGCTCTGGGCCTCCGTCAGGTCCCGGTGGGTGTCGATCAGCAACTGGTAGAAATCGTCGCCCGGCGAGAAGTCCCGGAAATAACGCTTGCCGGGCTCGAAGAAGTTCGGGTTCAGGTTCAGGGGCATGGCGGCGTCTCCTTCAGGCGTTGCAGGTGGCGCGGGCGACGGCGGCGCGCACGTTCCCCGGATCCAGGGACCGCCAGCGGGCCGCCACGTGCTGGTCGGGGCGGACGAGATAGACGGTGTCCGGCCGGGCATCGTAACGCTTTGCTGCGACCCCCTTCGGATCCTCCAGGACCGGCACGCCTCCGGACACGGTCCCGGGACGCATCGAGATCACCAGGGAGCGGACAGGGACCGGCCCGACGGAGAGATCCGCCAGGGCGGCCACCGTGCCGCCGTCGATGCGCGCCGGATCGTCGGCGAAATAGAGGGCGAAGAATCCGTCGCCCACCTTGTCCAGGAGCCAGCCGTCCGCGCCGTTGTCGATGACCGGTGCATCGTCCATCGGGGCGCCCGGCACCATGTCCCCGGCAAAGGCGTCGGCATCCGGCGTGTTCAGGGCCGAGCCGGTCAGGATTGCCGGCACCGACAGGCGGCCCGAATTGACCAGCTTGCGGGCGAAGGGGTGGTCCTGGGCCAGGGCCAGCACGGCATTGCGGAAGGTGAGGCTTACGGCGCTCTTGGGCGTGATGAAGTCCGTGGAACGCGTCGAATTCATGATGTTTTCGTCGGCGGCGAAGACGCGTTCGTCCGAGTAGGTGTCGAGCAGTGCCTCCGGCGCGTGGCCCGCCATGACGAGGGCCAGCTTCCAAGCCAGGTTGTCCGTATCCTGGTAGCCGGAATTGGCGCCGCGGGCGCCGAAGGGCGAGACCTGGTGCGCCGCGTCGCCGACGAAGAGCACGCGGCCATGGCGGAAACGCCCCATGCGCCGGCACTGGAAGGTATAGACGCTGACCCATTCCAGCTCGAATTCCCGATCGTCGCCCAGCATCGCCTTGATGCGCGGAATCACCTTCTCGGGCTTCTTTTCCTCTTCCGGATCGGCCTGCCAGCCCAGCTGGAAATCGATCCGCCAGACGTTGTCGGCCTGCTTGTGCAGCAGCACCGACTGGCCGGGATGGAAGGGGGGATCGAACCAGAACCAGCGCTCGGCCGGAAAATCCGCCTTCATGACCACGTCGGCGATCAGGAAGCGGTCCATGAAGATCTTGCCCTCGATGTCCAGGCCCAGCATGTGGCGGATGGGGCTGCGCGCGCCGTCGGCCACGATCAGCCAGTCGGCCTCCAGCGTATAGAAGCCGTCCGGTGTTTCCACCTTGAGGGACACGTGGTCGTCATGCCGCGCGACCGAAACGACCTTGTTCTTCCAGCGCAGTTCGACACCGGCCCGGTTGGCCCGGGCGACCTCGTACTCCTCCAGGTAGTACTGCTGCAGGTTCACCATTCCGGGCCGCTTGTGGTCGGGCTCCGGCACGAGATTGAAGCTGTAGACCTCCCTGTCCCGGAAGAAGGTGCGTCCCACGTTCCAGGACACGCCCTTTGCGCAGACCGGGTCGCCGCAGCCGATCCGGTCCAGGATCTCCAGGGCGCGCTTGGCGTAGCAGACGCCGCGGGAGCCCACGGAGACCGTATCGTCGTCGTCCAGCAGCAGCACGGGAATGTCCTTCCGCCGGCATTCGATGGCGGCCGCCAGGCCCACGGGGCCAGCACCGACGACGATGACCGGTACGCGGCGGGTCGTTTCGGCGCCGAGTTCGGGGGGCGGCGCGTACTCGAACTTCGGGTACTGGTAGGTCTGCAGCACGGGGTATCCTCCTCCGGTATTGGATCTGCGAACGCCGGCACGTCGGGGACGGCGGCGTCCGCGCCAGTCATGTTTCGGACAAACGCCGCGGACAACAAGCCGCGCCGCGGGGAACGTCCGGGCGCCGGGCCGCCGCAAGCCCGGATGGCACGCGGCGGAGCCGCAGTCCGCCCGTGCGCGGGGACGGCGCTCCCCGTGAGGGGTGAGTGAATCGATCATGCCAACTCGCCCCCGCGCGGCGAGGCCGGGAGGGGCGGGCCCATTGGCCCGCACAGCGGATCGCCAAGCGCACCGGGGCCATGATGTGCAGGTAGTCCGTCAGGGCCCGGCGCGCTACGCCTGCAGCGCGTGCCACATCTGCTGGTCGCGCTGCGCCGTCCAGATGCGCGGGTCGCGGATGCCCGAGGCTTCGTCGAAGGCGCGGGTGACGTCGAAGGGCAGGCAATGCTCGTAGATGAACACCTGCGCGAATTTCGGGTCCATGGCGCGGCGCGTGTGCGCCATGGCCGCCTTCAGGTCCATGCCGGCCGCCACCGCCTCGCGGGCGCTCGTGTAGAGGCTGCGCACGAAGTCGGTGGTATAGGCGACACCGCGCGCCACGTCGACCGGAGTCTGCAACGCCGGGCCGCGACCCGGGACCAGTTTCTCCGCACCGAGGGCCGCAACCCTGGCCAGAGTCTCGGGCCAGTCGGCCAGGTAGGCGTCGCCGGTGTAGCAGGCGGCATCGAACTCCACCAGGTCGCCCGAATAAAGGATCTTCTGCTGCGGCAACCAGACGACGGTGTCGCCCTTGGTGTGACCCCGTCCGAGCTGCATGATCCGGACCTCCAGCTTGCCCATCCACAGGGTCATCTCACCGTTGAAGGTGAGCGTCGGCCAGGTGAGTCCGGGCACGCTCTCGACGGCATTGAAGAGGCGCGGGAAGCGGCCGATCTCGGAATCCATGTCCTGTTGGCCGCGCTCGACGATCAGGTCGTAGGTGTCGCGGCTGGCGATGACCTGCTGCAGGCCGGCATTGCGGTAGCCGGAAGCGCCGAGGACCCGCACTGCGTGGTAATGGGTCAGGACCACGTACTTGATGGGCAGGTCCGTGACCTCGCGGACGCGGCGGATCACGTCCTGGGCCATGACGGGGGTGGCGGTGGCATCGATGATCATCACCCCGTCGTCGCCGATCACGATCCCGGTGTTCGGGTCGCCCTCCGCCGTATAGGCATAGGCATTGTCCGACAGCTTGTCGAAGCTGACCTGCTTGGCCTCCAGATCGGCCTGGGAGGCGAATTTCTTTTCGCTCATGACGTTCCTCCATGGGGGCGGACAGGTCCGGAAGCACCCTGCCCGGAATCCGGTGCAATTATGTTTGGGTGAATCTATTGCACGAATCGTAATTCCTGATCCTTTACTTGTCAATAGTTCCGTTCATCGTCAGGCCGGGTTGTCCACCTCGACGTAGGCGCATTCCAGGCCGCAGGACTCGGTGAGGCGGGCGCCGACCGCCTGGACGCCGTAGCGTTCGGTGGCATGGTGGCCGGCGGCGATGAAGGGAACCCCGCTCTCGCGGGCGAGGTGCACGGTCTGCTCGGAGATCTCGCCGGACACGTAGCAGTCGGCCCCGACCGCAATGGCCGCCTCGAAGTAGCCCTGCGCGCCGCCGCTGCACCAGGCGATCCGGTCCACCGGTCGGTCGCCGTCGCCCACGAGGAGAACGCTGCGGCCGAGGATGATCTCCATGCGCCGCGCCAGCATCTCGGCCGTCTGCGGTTCCCGCGGGGCGCCCAGGAATCCGACGTCCTGCTCGCCGAAGCGACCGTCGATCCGCCACCCCAGGTGATGGGCCATGCGCGCGTTGTTGCCGAGTTCGGGGTGGGCGTCCAGGGGCAGATGGTAGGCAAACAGGTTCAGCTGGTGCGCCAGGGCCGTGGCAAGGCGACGGCGCCGGATCCCGGTCACCCGCGGGTCCTCCGAGCGCCAGAACCAGCCGTGGTGAACCAGTATGGCGTCGGCATCGCGGGCGACCGCCGCATCCAGCAACGCCTGGCTCGCGGTGACCCCGCAGACCACGCGGCGCACCTCGGCCCGACCTTCCACTTGCAGGCCGTTTGGGCAATAATCCTTGAAGCGCGCGGCGTCGAGCAGGGAGTCGAGATAGACGCGCAGTTCTTCCCTCTTCATAGGTTCCTCCGGTGTCGTTACAGGCTGGCGCGACTTGCGCGCCGCCGATCCAGATTATGAGACGTCTCTGGCTCGTTTTCGCCCAGTCGGTCACGGTCGCCCTGGCGGTGCTCTTCGTCGTGCAGACCCTGAAGCCGGAGTGGTTGAGTCGCATGCCGAAGACCGTCGCCGGCGTCGTCTCCGTCCAGGAAGCCCCGGCGTCGGACGCGGCCGCGCGGAACGTGACCAGCTTTGCGGACGCGGCGCGGAAGGCGGTCCCGGCGGTGGTGCATATCTTCACCAGCCAGGAGGTCAAGACGCCCCGGCATCCGTTCCTGAACGATCCCCTGTTCCGGCACTTCTTCGGCGACCAGTTCGGGGAGGGCGCCCAGCGCCGGTCCGGTCTCGGCAGCGGGGTCGTGGTCTCCCCCGACGGCTACATCCTCACCAATTACCACGTGGTCGAGGCGGCGGACGAGATCGAGGTATCCCTGAACGACGGGCACAAATTCAAGGCAAGGGTCGTCGGCACGGACCCGGACTCGGACTTGGCCGTGGTGCGCATCGAGGTCGACGGCAAATTGCCGGCCATCACCTTCGCGCCATCCGAAAGCCTGCGCGTCGGCGACGTGGTGCTCGCCATCGGCAATCCGTTCGGCGTCGGCCAGACCGTCACCTCGGGCATCGTGTCGGCCCTCGGGCGCAGCCACCTGGGCATCAACACCTTCGAGAACTTCATCCAGACGGATGCGGCCATCAACCCCGGCAACTCGGGGGGCGCGCTCGTGGACAGCAGCGGCAACCTGGTGGGCATCAATACCGCCATCTACTCGCAGAGCGGCGGATCCATGGGCATCGGTTTCGCCATCCCCGTCTCCCTGGCGCGCAACGTCATGGAACAGATCATTCGGAGCGGCACGGTGACCCGGGGCTGGATAGGCGTGGAATTGCAGGAGGTCACCGCGGAACTGGCCGAGTCCTTCCGGCTGCCCAATACGGAGGGGGCCCTCATCGCCGGGGTGCGGAAAGACACGCCCGCCTACAAGGCCGGTATTCGCCCGGGTGACGTTCTCCTGGCCGTCGACGGCAAGGCTCTGAAGAATGCCGAATCCGTACTGGAGATCATCGCCGCCCTGCCGCCAGGGCAGAATGCCCGTCTGAAGCTGCGTCGCGAGGGGGGTGAAATCGAACTGCCGGTAACCATCGGTAAACGCCCGGCGCCGCGGCGGGACTAGCCGGTAGATTTCCGCCGCCATGAAGCCCTTGAGATTCATCGGTGCCGCCCACACATCTGGAAACAAATTCCCCCCGGTGGCGGGGGAACCCCGGCCGGCAGGCGTGGGTCACATTGCCATTGCCGAACATGATGAAGGATCACCCCCGATGAAGACCTGGCAGCCGACCCTAGTGGAAGTCCTGAAGCCGCGCGCGTTCGCGCCCCATCCGCGGCGGGCGGCCGTGACCCGCACGATCCGGCAACCCGAAATCGACGAACTGGAAAGACTGGAAGCGCTCACGAAGTCCGGTCCCGGCGCGACGGGCGGCGCTGCGATGGAAACCGTTCGTTAATTCGCGCCGACGCATCCTGCCGACCAGCCACCGGGACGCTCGCGCAGCCCTGCCTGGGCCTTACACCAGCCGTCTGTCGTCCGAGGTCCGGTTTCCGGCGGCCGCGTCCCGCACCCAATAGCAGACCCGATTGCGGCCCTCGGCCTTGGCTTCGTAAAGGGCAGCATCCGCCGCCGCCACAAGATCACCGAGCATTCCCGCGTCTCCCGGTTCCCAGGTGGCGCCGCCTATGCTGACCGTCACCACGTCACCCGCCCGGGAGCCGCCATGGGGAATCTCCTTTTTCCGCACGGCCGTGAGGATGGCTTGGGCCACCTCCTTGGCACCCTCCGCATCGGTATTGGCCAGCAGGCAGACGAACTCCTCGCCCCCGTAACGGGCACTGAAATCCGCCGGGCGCTTGAGGGCCCGGTCGATCGTATGGGCGACCCGGCGCAGGCACTGATCGCCCGCCAGATGTCCGTAAAGATCGTTGTAATTCTTGAAATCGTCCACGTCGATCATGAGCATCGAAAGCGGCTGCCTTTCCCGCCTTGCCCGCTGCCATTCCTCCCCGGCGATGCGGTCGAATCCGCGCCGGTTGTGCAGGCCGGTCAGGGCGTCATGCACGGTCTCGTAGGTGGCGCGCTCGAGGAGCCGCAACTGCCAGAGCAGATAGGCGCCCATGGCCAGGAACAGGAGCATGCCGACGACGACCAGGCCGGCCGTGCGGAGCGCGGTCTCCCGCCATGCCGTCAGGGCCGGGTCCAGCCCTTGGCTCGCGGTGGCCAGGACGGGGTAACGGTTGCTCTGGTCGAAGCCGATGATCCGGGCGTTGCGGCTGAACGCCGATGTCTCCGTGGTCAGGTAGCCCCGACGGTCCGCCAGGGCCTGCCGGAAACTCGGATGGTTGCCGAGCTCCACCTGTACGTCCTCTTCCCGGAACGGGATGCGCGCGAGAAGGGCTCCATCGGTCTTGATGAGGTTGATCGAGCTGTCGGCCTCCAGGGCCAGTTGGCGGTAGAACGCCTCGAAGTAGCTGTGCTGGATCACGATGGCGAGGGTGCCGTCGAAGCTGCCGTGGGGTTCCCGCAGGGGCAGGGCCAGGTAGAAGGTCCATTCGCCGGTCGCCCGTGCCTTGGTGAGCCCATTCAGGAAAATCTCGTCGCCGGGGCTGGCCCGCAACCGGGTGAAGTAGGGCCGGTCGGAAAGATCCACGTCGGGTGCCGGATCGCCCACGCTGTGCGCCGCGAGGCGGCCCCGCGCATCGGTCAGGAAGAAGCTGTAATGGGGGGGCAGGTTCGCCAGCGCCCGGCGCATCAACAGGTGTGCCCCGGTCGGCCCGAGGCCCGCCAGGCCGCCGCCGGCCTCGATCTGACGTCGCAGGTCGCGCAGGGCCAGTTCCGCGCCCGCGAAAACCCCGTCGGCGTTTTCGCGCAGTGCGACGGCCAGGGTGCGCAGGCGCTGGCCCTCCAGTTGCACGTTGCGTTCCCTGGCCGAGAAGATCGAGAAGGCCGCCACCGCCAATCCCACGAGCAGGTTGATCGCGAGCAGCAGGCCGATGTACCGCCGCAGGCGGGCAAATCGATTGTGTGTGGGTCTCGGGGCGGCCACTCGCATCGGAATATATTAATCCCGCATGACCGCGGGGTGGCTGACAATTCTCAATGCCGTTGACGCGCCCGGGGCCGATGGGTGACCTAGAATCCTGCCACCGGACCCCGTCAAACACCCATGGGCCATCGATTCCGAGTCGCCATCTGCCTCGCCTGCACCTCCCTGTTCCTGGCGAGTTGCGGCACCGTGAATCCGCACTACGATCCGGCGAAAAGCCATCATTCTCCGGAGGGATTCCGCAACCCCGACGGGGCCCACAACCCGGGATTCGCGCGATTCCTGTACTGGCAATGGCATCGGTTGTGGGACGAGGAAACCCCCCAGCATCCGGAGCGGGTCGGACGGGTTGCGGTCGACCCGCGGCGTTGGGCCCAACCCGAACCGGGTTGGCGTGTCGCATGGATCGGACATGCCACGATGCTGGTCCAGGTCCATGGCGTGAACATCCTCACCGATCCCATCTTCTCGGAGCGGGCATCGCCCCTGTCCTGGTATGGACCGAAGCGCGTCGCTCCTCCGGCCCTGCCGATCGCGGACCTGCCGCCTATCGACGCGGTGGTGATCTCCCACAACCATTACGACCACCTGGACGAGGCGACCGTGCGCACCCTGGCCGGCCAGGCCGGAGGCCCCCCGGTCTTCGTCGTCCCTCTGGGCCTCGAACGCTGGTTCGCAGCCCTGGGCATCGACAGCGTGCGTCCGCTCGACTGGTGGCAGGGCACCGACATCGTGCGCGGCGACGTGCGCGTTCGCATCGACCTGGTGCCGGCGCGCCACTGGAGCCGGCGCACCCCCTGGGACACCAACGCCGTGCTCTGGGGAGGCTATGCGATTGCCGGCGCCGGGGCGCAGGCCTATTTCGCCGGCGACACCGGTTATGGGGATGGGACCCTGTTCCGGGAGATCGGCCGGCGTTACGGAGGCTTCGACCTGGCCATGATCCCCGTCGGGTGTTATGAGCCCCGCTGGTTCATGGCCTACCAGCACGTGGACCCGGGCGAAGCCGTCCGCATCCACGCCGATGTCGGTGCGCGCTATTCGATGGGCATGCATTGGGGCGCCTTCCGCATGTGCGACGAGCCGGTGGACGCGCCGCTGGACGACCTGCCGGCCGCGCGGGACAAGGCCGGCCTGCCGCGGGACGATTTCGAGCTCTGGGCGGTGGGCGAGCGCCGCCGCCTCGTGCCGGGGAAGGGATTCGTCCGGGAAAGGGATTGAGGCCGGAAAGTCTCGGGCTCGATGCCATGCCGCCGTGGGCGTCGACGCGCCCAAACTCGCCACACCGCCCGGTCGGCTGCGCCCGAAGCCGTAGAATCCGGGCATGAATCCGCGTGCCAGGCCTGCCGACGACCGCGTTGCCGCCCGCCTGGCCGCGCGGCCGCCCATCGCCTACGACGAGGCCCTGCCCGTCGTCGCCCGGCGGGCGGAAATCGCCCGCGCCATCCGCGACCACCAGGTGATCGTGGTCTGCGGCGAGACCGGGTCCGGCAAGACCACGCAGCTGCCGAAGATCTGCCTGGAACTGGGTCGCGGCTGTACCGGCCTGATCGGCCACACCCAGCCCCGCCGCATCGCCGCCCGCGCCACGGCGAGCCGCATCGCCCAGGAACTGAAGAGCGAGCCGGGCCGCCACGTGGGCTACAAGATCCGCTTCACGGACCGGACGTCGCCCGACAGCTACATCAAGCTGATGACCGACGGGATCCTGCTCGCCGAGACCCAGGGCGACCCGCGCCTCGCGGCCTACGATACCCTGATCATCGACGAGGCCCACGAGCGCAGCCTGAACATCGATTTCCTGCTCGGCTACCTGCGCCAGCTCCTGCCGCGGCGGCCGGACCTGAAGGTGATCGTCACGTCCGCCACGCTGGATGCCGAACGCTTTGCCCGCCATTTCGCGGGCCCCACCGGTGATGCCCCGGTCATCGAGGTGTCCGGTCGCCTGTTCCCGATCGAGGTGCGCTACCGGCCGCCGCCGGAGGACGCCAAGGACCGCGACGTCCAGGAGGCCATCGTGGATGCCGTATCCGAGGCGCACCGGGAGGGGCCCGGGGAC
>DAOLKI010000058.1:0-10154 GCA_035331665.1 Rhodocyclaceae bacterium | reverse complement strand
GCCGGATTCTTGTGGAAGCCGTCGATGTTGGTGCCGACGAGACGGTCGGCATCGAAACTCGGCAGCTCCTTGCGGATGTCCGCCTCGGCGGCCTTGAGGAGGTTGTGGACCGAGCGGTTCGTGTAGATGATGTTGCGGTCCGTGTCGGCAATCATCACACCGGTGCTCACGTTGTCCAGCGCGATCTTGATGCGCAGGGACTCGTTCGCCTGCCGCCTCTCCGTCTCGGTCCTGGCCAGCAGTTGCTCCTGCATGGATCTCATGGACGCAAGGATGCTCGTCGCGTCGCCTGGACGCAGTTCGATCTCGTTGTCGAGCTTTCCGCCGGCGACGGCATGGGCCACCTCGACGGCGGTTTCCGGTTCCCCGCCGATCTGGCCGACGATGGTTCGGCTGAACGCACGGGCCATCCACAGGATCAACACGGTCGCGAGGATGGTGACGAAGCCGTAGCCCCACGCCGTCAGCTTGGCTTCCTTCTCCAGCCCCGCCATGGAACCCGTCAGATCCGACGCAAGGCGGCTTTCCACTTCCTTCAGAAGGTCGATGCGGCCGGTTGCGGCCTTGAACCATTCCTTGGCGTCCATGCCGAGGGAAGACTCGCCCATCTTTTCGATGGCGGCCTTCTTCACGCGTACGACCTCGTCGACGGCGGGCCCTACGACCTTGGACTTGTGGAAGGTCCTCTGGGAATCCGTTGCGTAGCTCTCGAATACGCCGAACCAGGTGTCCTGGACGGCGGCATTGGACAGGAAACGCACCAGCATGTCCGGCGCGAACCGATCGGTGCCCAAGACGTTCGAGAGGAGGGCACGCTCGATCCCGGCCCTCTCCTTGGCCTGGAGGTAGGCACCGTAGGAACTGGCCAGCTTGCTGACCTCGGGAACGCGAGCCAGGGTCGCCGTGTTCGCGGGAACGGCGAGGAGCGCGGCGATCGTCTTCGTGTAGTAGCCGATCGCCTCGGGCCCGGGAATGCCGAGGGCCGATACCGCGTCACGTTTGGCCGGCAAGTCGCCCAGCATGCGCTTCGCCTCGGCCAGCGACGCGTCGAGGCTGCCCGCGAAATGCGATGCGTCGAACCCCGCCAGGGCCGTCTGCAACTGGCCGGATTGCTTGTCCGAGTTCTTGCGCTGGGCGGTCAGTTCGTCGCGGAAATTGGCACCCTTGCTGCCCAGGAAGCCGGCGCTCATGCCCCGCTCCTTCTGCAGTTCGTGCACGAGCGCTCCGATGGCCGTCGACACATCGACCAGCCCCTGCAACCGCGCCATATCCCGGGCGAGAATGCCCTTCTCGACGGTATTCCAGGCCGACACCCACAACATGCCCAGCAGCGGAATGGCGACCATGACCAGCAATTTGGTCCGCAGACGCAGGTTCATGATGATCTCCTCAGTGGGCCGGTTCCACCTCGTCCACCAATGCCATTTCCGGCGACAACAGAAGACGGCCGATATCCACCACGATCAGCATGCGCTCCCCGAGGGTGCCCAGGCCCTCGATGTACTTCGTATCGACGGTGGCCGCGAACTCGGGCGCCGGACGAATCTGCTCCGAGGTCAGCGAAATGACGTCGGAGACGCCATCCACGACGATGCCGACCACCCGGTGACCGATATTGAGGATGATGACCACGGTGAAGGGGGTGTATTCGGCCTCGCCGACCCCGAACTTGATCCGCAGATCCACGATGGGCACGATGGTGCCGCGCAGATTGATCACGCCCTTGATGAAGGCCGGCGCCTGGGCAATGGACGTGGGGGCCTCGTAACCCCTGATTTCCTGCACCTTCAGAATATCGATCGCGTACTCTTCGGGTCCCAGGGTGAAGGTCAGATATTCCTGGGCGGGGCCGGATTCGCCGGCCTCGGAATTGCGGGTACTGTTTTCCTGAACCATGGTCGTTCGCTCCGTAACAGATCAGGCGGCGGCCGGCAGCTGGCTACGGGCCATGCCGGCCAGGGCGGGAACATCCAGTATCAGGGCGACCCGCCCGTCGCCCATGATGGTGGCACCGGAGATCCCCGCAACCCGCCGGTAATTCGCCTCCAGGCTCTTGATGACGACCTGGTGCTGGCCGACGAGCGCGTCAACGAACAGCGCTGACCGGGCACCATCAGACTCCAGCACGACCATGATGCCGCGTTCCAGGTTCGTCTCCGCCGCGGGAACGGCGAAGACCTCGTGCAGCGCAATCACGGGCAGGTACTCGCCACGCACCATCAGCAGGCGCTCGACGCCCGAGATGCTCTTGATGGTTGCCCGCGTGGCCTGCAACGACTCCATGACGTACCCCAACGGGATGATGTAGGTTTCTCCGCCCACGGCGACCGACATGCCGTCCAGGATGGCCAGCGTCAGCGGCAGCCTGACCGTCATCCGCGTGCCGATACCGAGCATCGAATCGATCTCCACCCGCCCGCCCATGGCCGTGATGTTTCGCTTCACGACGTCCATGCCGACGCCGCGCCCGGACACCTCGGTGACCTTGTCGGCGGTGGAGAATCCAGCCTCGAAAATGAGTTGCCAGACCTCGTTGTCCGCCATCTGGTCGTGGACCGGCAGGCCCCGTTCGCGCGCCTTGGACAGGATGCGCTGGCGGTTGAGGCCGGCGCCGTCGTCGCTCACCTCGATCACGATGTGCCCGCTCTGGTGGTAGGCCTTGAGCGTGATCGTCCCCGTTGGCTGTTTGCCCTTGGCCTTCCGCTCCTCGGGGGATTCGACACCGTGGTCCAGGCTGTTCCGGACCAGATGGGTCAACGGATCGGTGATCCGTTCGACCAGGCTCTTGTCGAGTTCCGTGTCTTCGCCGATGAGCTTCAACTCCACCTGCTTGCCGAGCTTCTGGGACAGGTCCCGCACCACGCGCGGGAAACGCGAGAACACCACGGAGATCGGCATCATGCGGATGGACATCACCGCTTCCTGCAGGTCGCGGGAGTTGCGCTCCAGCTGCACGAGGCCATTGTGCAGGCGTTCGAATTCCACGGGATCGAGCACTTCCGCCGCCTGCGCCAGCATGGCCTGGGTGATCACCAGTTCGCCGACCAGGTTGATAAGCTGGTCGACCTTTTCCACGCTGACCCGGATCGAGGTGTCGCCGCCGCCAACCGCCTTCGGTGCGCTCTTGCGCGCCTCCTGGGGAGCCGGCTCCTTTTGCGCCGGCACCGGCGGCACCACCGGGGCCGCCTCCGCTAATTTTTCAGCGGGTCTTGCCTCGGACATCGGCGGCACCGGCGGCTCACCGAAGAAACCGTAGCTGCCGTCCGCTGCATCGGCCGTACCGGCGACGGACGCGGGCGGCATGGCGCCGCTGGTGGATGGTTCGAGGGTGCCTGGATCGACGAAGAACCCGTACGCAGCCTCATCGGGAGTCTGCGCATCGGCGGCGGCGCCGGCAACCGGCTCGAAGAATCCGTACGCCGCATCGCCCTCTTCCGAGGGCGCTCCCGGTGCTCCCGCCGGAACGCCATCGAAGAACCCGTAGGCCTCCTCCTCGGCGGCGGGCGTTTCTTCGCCGAAAAAGCCGTAGGCGCCATCGGGAGAGTCGCCGAGTGCCGCCGAGTCCCCGCCCCGCGGCATCACCCGGATACTGTCGGTGCGGGCAACGAACTCCAGAATTCCGCGCACATCCTCGGCGTCGGGAGTGCCGTGCAATTCCACGTGCCAGGGTTGCTCGGCGTTGCCTCGGGTCACGATATGGACGCGCCCGCAACCTTCCAGTTCGGAAATCAGGTTGGTGGCCGTGTCTTCACCTTCCGACGCTTCGAGGATGAAGCGCAGGTCCAGTCCCCCGGTCGTTTCGCCCTCCAGCGCCCCGCCCGATGCCACCGACCCCGGCGGGGCCGGAGCGGGCACCGCGGCCGGCGTCTCCGACCGGCCGGAGGGGGGGCCACCTTCGGTCAGGCCCCGCAACCGCGCGCAGATGGCTTCCACCGCCGCCGGGTCAGCTTCGCCCTCGCCGCGGTGGGCCGAGAGCAACACCTTCAGGACATCACCCGCCGCCAGGAACGCATCGATCATTTCGTCGCGCAGGGCCAATTCGCCCTTGCGTACACGGTCGAGCAGGTTCTCCAGGATGTGCGTGACATCGGCCAGGTCGGTGAAGCCGAACGTTCCGGACGAACCCTTGATGGAATGCGCCGCCCGAAATACCGCATTCAACTGCTCGGGGTCCGGCGCGCCGACGTCGAGGTCGAGCAGCAGGGACTCCATGGAAGCCAGGTGCTCCTCCGTCTCCTCGAAGAAGACCTGGTAGAACTGGCTCATGTCGATGGCCATCGCTCCTCCTCCCGACGACTGTCGGCGACCGTCAGCCGATTACCTTCTTCACGACCTCCACGAGCTTTTGCGGATCGAAGGGCTTCACCAGCCAGCCGGTGGCGCCCGCCGCCCGTCCCTGCTGCTTCATGGCGTCCGAGGACTCGGTGGTCAGCATCAGGATGGGCACGGACTTGTACTGGGGCAGCGCCCGCAGGTTCTTGATTAGCGTGAGGCCATCCATGCGCGGCATGTTCTGATCCGTCAGGATCAGGTTGAAGGTCCTGGCCTTCGCCTTGTCGAGCCCGTCCTGCCCGTCCACGGCCTCGGTCACCTCGTATCCGGAGCTCTTCAGGGTGAAGGACACCATCTGGCGGATGGAGGCGGAATCGTCGACTGCGAGTATGTTTTTCGCCATGCGTTAGCTCCTGCTAGAAGAGTTCAATGTCCCCTTGGGGGGCTTGGGAGTTCGTTTCCGTGGACTCGCCCTTCGAGGCGCCGAGTCCTGCCATCCGCCCGCCTATCCTTTCCAGTTCGCGTCGCATCGCCTCGATGGCGGAGCTCGTTTCCTTCCCGTCGACCGCCGAGGCGATCCGGTCGCCGAGCTTCGCCAGTTCGCGCGACACCTCCTGGATGCCGTCCACGCGTTGCCGGACGCGCCCGACAAGCTGGGATACCAGATCCTGGAACTGGAGGGCGGTCACGGCCCTGGCGACCTGGGTATCCACCTGGCCGGCGCTTTCGCCCAGCCTTGCGATGGCGTCCGCCCGCTTCCGGTTCTCGCCCTCCATCGTCTCGATGATCTCGGCGACGCGGCTCTTCGATTCCAGGGCGAAAGTCATGTCCTGGCTGGCCATCCGCTGGATCGCCTCCTCGGTCTGGCGGACCGACTGCTGCATTGATTGCATCATCGCGTTGATCTGCTGGCTGAACTGGGTCGTCCTGCCCGAGAGATCGCGCACCTCGTCGGCGACCACGGCGAATCCGCGACCGGCCTCGCCGGCCCGTGCCGCCTCGATCGCGGCATTGAGGGCAAGGAGGTTCGTCTGCTTGGCGATTGCCCCGATTTCCGACAGGATGCCCTGCACGTCCCGGGTGCGCGCGGCAATGCTGTCGGTGAGGTCCACCAATTCCATGCCGAGCTTGCTGTTCGCCACGACCGAATCGACGACCTTTTGCATCACTTCGGACGTGTTGTGCACGAATTCCTCGAAGCCGGCGGCGGATTCGTCCTCGCCGTTGCCGGCGGTCACCGAGATCGTGACCTTTCGTTGCGTTTCGGTGATGCCGTAGAGGCCCTGGAAGCTCTCCGTGAGCTGCGAGATCGCGTTGCCCAGCACGGTCTGCACCTGGGCGAGTTCGGCGGCGACAGCGCGGTGTTGCTCGTCGACCTGCCGGGCCGTATCGGACAGGGCACCACGGATTTCCGCGGCCACCTCCCCGGATGACATCGCCGGCCGTTCCAATGGAACAGACGCGTCGCCGTCGGTCAGAAATGCCACCCCGCGGCATCCCAGGAATGCCACCACCAGCGCGCCGGCGAACGGCAGGCCCGCCTGGGCGAGGGATGGAATCAGTGCCGCAAATACGGTACCGATGACCACCGTGGCCACGAGTCCGATCCAGAATTGTTTGCCGAAGAACGTCATATCAGCCTTCCGTCCGGGCGACCCCGCCATGATTCGATTCTATTGCCTTTCCCGGCGGGCCGCCTGCTCGGCGGCCGACTGGGCATTGGCCGGATCCGAAACCTCGACGTCCTCCGGCCGGCCATCGCGCAGAATCGCCTCCTCGGTGCGCTTGTTCATCACGATGATCGAGATCCGCCGGTTAATCGGATTCTGCGGATCATCCTTGTCATAAAGGACCGTCGAGGCAAGTCCCACCACCCGCATCACCTTCGCGTCGGTGAGTCCCCCGGCCACCAGTTCCCGGCGGGAGGCATTCGCGCGGTTGGTGGACAGTTCCCAGTTGCCGAAGCCACGGTCGCCGCCGGAGTACGGGGTGGCGTCCGTGTGGCCGGAAAGCGAGATCCGGTTCTCGACGCCGTTCAGCGCCCTGCCGATCTCCCTCAGGATCTGGCGCGTGTAAGGCTTGAGTTCCGAACTGGCGGAATCGAACATCGGGCGGTTCTTCTCGTCCACGATCTGGATGCGCAGTCCTTCGCTCGTCAGGTCGAGCAGCAACTGGCTCTTGAACTGCTTCAGCACCGGATCGACGTCGACCATCTTCTCGATCTGGACCTTCAGCGTCTCCAGTTTTTCCTTCTCCTGCTTCTCGAAGTCCGCGCGCAGGGCCTGCAGGTTTATGGTCCTCTTCTCGGCCTCCACGTCGCCGCGTTTGACCTGTCCGTGGGCGCGTGTCAGGTCCTCTCCGCCGCCCTGCAGGAGGCTCGACGAGTCGCCGGATCCCGAACCGCCGAACAACGCCACCTTGAGCGGTGCCTGGAAATAGTCCGCGATGCCTTTCAGATCCCCCTTGGTGGTGGAGCCAAGCAGCCACATCAGGAGGAAGAACGCCATCATCGCGGTCACGAAGTCGGCGTACGCGATCTTCCAGGCGCCGCCGTGGTGGCCTCCGCCCCCCTTCTTGATCTTCTTGACGACTATCGGCTGCTGGCTATCGTCGCTCATGGCCGGCCCTCACTTGCCCTTGCGCGCCTTCAGGTCCTCTTCGAGTTCGCGGAAGGTGGGACGTTCCGTCGAGAACAGGACTTTGCGCCCGAACTCCACCGCAATCTGCGGGGCATAGCCGTTCATGCTGGCGAGAAGGACCGTCTTGATGCAGACGTAGATCTTGCTCCCTTCCTCCACCTTCTGTTCGAGTTGGCTGGCGATCGGCGCCACGAATCCATAGGACACCAGAATCCCGAGGAAGGTGCCGACCAGGGCGCCGCCGATCATCCGTCCCAGCACTGCCGGCGGCTCGCCGACCGAGCCCATCACGTTCACCACGCCCATCACGGCGACCACGATACCGAAGGCCGGCACGGAATCCGCCACCTTGGACATGATGTGGGCAGGCAGGTGCGCCTCCTGGTGGTGCGTTTCGATCTCGATATCCATCAGGTTCTCGATTTCGAAGGCATTCAGATTTCCACCCACCATCATGCGCAGGTAGTCGGTGAGGAACTCCATCACGTGGTGGTCCCCGGCGACATTGGGGTATTTGGCGAAGATCGGGCTGGCCTCGGGATTCTCTATGTCGCCCTCGATGGACATCAGGCCCTCTTTGCGGACCTTGGCAAGGATCTCGAACAGCATGGCGAGGAGATCCATGTACAGCGCCTTGGTGAAGTGCGAACCCTTGAGGACCGAGGGCAGCGCAGACAGGGTCGCCTTGATCGCCTTGCCGCCGTTGCCTGCCACGAAGCCCCCGGTCATCAGGCCTATGATGGCAAGGTATTCCAGCGGCACGAAGAGGGCCGCCAGGCTGCCGTGGACGGCATAAGTCCCGACCGACGCGGCCAGGATGATCACATAACCGATCAGCAGGAACATCGCCTATCTCCGCACTTCATTCGTCCGTTGCGGACGGCGCCCCGGGGGCGCCGACGGACTTGTTCTCGATCGCGCCGGGGCGCGAGTCCGGGAGTATGCGCCGGTACACCACCCGTTGCGCTTCCCCCTCCCTGACGAGGCGACCAATCATAACCGCAAATACGCCCACGGTGCACCGTTGGACAACGGGAAACAACCAATGGTTAATGGGCGATCGGCGGAATCCGCCGTCGCCTTTCTGCGGGGAATCCGGGGGGCTACCCGGCGACGGCGAGTTGCGGCGCGGGCTCGGCGGATCGACGGGTTTTCCCTGCGCGGGCAGGGATGTGGCACAGGCCGCAGACATACCGGTCCACAGGATCGAAGGCATGGGCCACGAATTCACCCCCGCATTCACCGCAGTTCGCCATCTGCAGCATCTTCGCGTCGAAGAAGCGGACCATTGTCCACGCGCGGGTCAGGGACAGCACCGGCTCCATGCCCAGGCGACCGACCTGATCGCGGTAAAGGCGATACGACTTGATGATGCGCTCCAGGCCTTCCAGACGGGTGTGCCGGGTCAGGAACCGGAAATAGGCCATGAACAGGGAGGCATGAATGTTCGGCTGCCAGGTCATGAACCAGTCCGTGGAGAAAGGCAACATGCCTTTCGGCGGCGATTCGCCTTTCACCTCCTTGTAGAGTTTGAGGAGACGCTCGCGGGAAAGCTTCGTCTCGGCTTCCAGCAATTGCAACCGTGCGCCCAACTCGATGAGTTCGACGGCCAACCGGATGTCGCGGGCCTCGGAAATGACGGATTTGTTGCGCATGTATCTCTCCGCTAGCGGATAGGGGCGAGGATCGACCCTCGCCGGTCCCCGATGCCAGTGATTCGGGGAATCAGGAAATCAGGCGACCGTCTCGACGGGCCGGCCCGCCGCGAGAATTGCCGCGTGGAGGTGGCCGATGCCGCGATCTCGCTCGTGATTCGCCAAGAGATCGATCAGGAGGGAATCGTCGAAGCGGAAACGGCAAAGGAGCATGTCCGTGCTCGCCATCTTGAGCACCTGCCCCGGCGTCAGCCGATCCAGGATGTCGGCAATCTCTTCGCTGATGCCCAGGCGGAAGATGGCAGCCGCCTTGTCGGAACGGACCATGTTCTGGGCCAGCATCAGGTAGGCGAGATTGACTTCCTTTATGTCGTTGTAGGTGTCAGTCGATTTCATGTTTTGCTCCTTGGCGAACCGCCCCTTGCGTCGCGCGTGGATGGTTGGGCGGTGTATGAATTGTCGCCGCAGGCGTGTCAATGAAACCAGACGTGGGAAAGCGGTTTTTTTTGTAAGAAGCACTTCGCACCGCTTTGTAAGAAAAAACCTTACAAAACGGGGATATCAGGCTGAATTTCCTGCTTTATTTCCGGTTTTGCCCCGACAGGCGGTGCGTAAGGGCCTCACTGTCCAGGGGACGGCTGAAGAAATAACCCTGGAAACGATCGCATTGCTCCCGGGCAAGGAAGGAAGCCTGCTCGGCCGTTTCCACGCCTTCCGCGACGGTGGTAAGGCGGAGGCTGCGGGCCAGGGCGACGACGGCCCGGACGATCGCCTCGTCGTCCTCGTCCCCCGGCAGGTCACGCACGAAGGACTTGTCGATCTTCAGGACGTCGATGGGAAACCGCTTCAGGTAGGAAAGGGAAGAATACCCGGTGCCGAAATCGTCCACCGAGATCTTCACGCCCATGTGCTTGAAGGCCTTCAACATGCCGCTGGCCGATTCGGCATCGGACATCAGCACGGACTCGGTGATTTCCACCTGCAGACAGTCGGCCGGGAAACCCGTCTCGGCCAGGACGTCGCCGACGACCTGCAGCAGCCTGGGTTGGGCGAATTGCACCGCCGACACGTTTACGGCCATGTAGATGTCGTGGCCGCCGTCGTGCAGCCGCCTTCCTTCCCGGCAGGCCTCGCGGAGCACCCATTCCCCGATCTCCACGATCAACCCGGACTCGTCCGCAATGGGAATGAAACGGTCCGGCGGCATCAGCCCGCGCTCCGGATGCCGCCAACGCACCAGGGCCTCGACGCCCACCACTCGCCGGTCGCGGGTGTCGACGCAGGGCTGGAATTGCAGAAAGAGCTCGTTGCGTTCGACGGCATGCCTGAGGTCGGATTCGATCGAGAGCCGTTCCGCTGAATTGGCACTCATGTCGCGCCGGTAGAACTCCACCCCATTGCCGCCGCGCCGCTTGACCTGGGCGGCGGCGGTTTCGGCATTCAGCAGCAGTTCATGGACCTCCGTTCCGTCGCGCGGCATCACGGCGACCCCGACGCTGGCCGACAGGAACAGTTCCACCGTGCCCTTGCGGAACGATTGTTCGAACGCGCCCCGAATCGCCAGCAGAATGCGTTCCAGAAGGCCTTC
>DAOLKI010000057.1:0-10165 GCA_035331665.1 Rhodocyclaceae bacterium | reverse complement strand
GCGTGTGGCAATAGACGCAGATCTCCTGGTAGTCGTTCCGGTACTGGTCCATGCTGGAACCATTCGGTCCGCCGCCGGAGGATTGGCGCTGGGTCAGGTTGTGGCGGGTGTTGCCGATCGTGCCGATGTTGGAGAACTTGGTGGGCAGGTCGGTGTCGGCCCAAACGTACTCGGCCCACAGCAGTGTCGCCAACAGGGCAAGGACGAGGGGCGGCAGCCCGCGCAACGTGCGGAGGATGGTCATTGCAGGTCTCCGGGGACGGCACGGCGATACACTTCGATCTTGCCGTGATAGGTGTCGGTGACGTAAAGGCGGCCGGTCTCGTCCGTGGCAAGGCCCGCGAGAAGGCCGAACTGGCCGGGACCGTCCGCGAGGTCGTGGCGGCCGATCCACATGAGCAGGCGTCCTTCCGGGTCGAAGATCTGGACGTTGTTGAAGGATGCATCGGAGACGAAGATGTTTCCGTCATGGTCGGAGGCGATGCTGCGCGGGCGGGAGAACCGTCCGATTTCCGTGCCGACCCCGCCGAAGCTCTGCCTGTGGCGCCCATCCCCATCGAAGGACTGGACGCGGAAATTGCCCGAATCCAGGACGAGGAGGGTCCCGTCCCGGTTGACGCTGGCCGCCAGCGGAATGTTGAATTGACCGGGACCTTTTCCGCGCGGCCCGAGGCGGAAGATTTCCTTGCCGTCCGGTCCGTAGGCCAGGACCCGATGGTCGTCCTCGTCGACGCTGCCGCGGTCGATGACATAGATCCTCGCCCCGTCGGGACTGACCGCGACCCCCGCCGGCTGGCGCAGGACCTTGGGGTCTCCCACCGAGAACTGGAACAGTCCCAGGGCATCGAAGACCAAGACCTGGCGCGCCTGCGCGTCGAGGACGTAGACCCTGTCGCGCCCGTCGATGGCCAGGGATACGGGCTTCTTGACCTGGTTCGGTTCGCGCAAACCCATGCGGAAGATGCTGCGGCGCGCCACGTCGAAGACGACCACCGACGAAGTGGGCGGGTCCGCCACGTAGATCCTTCCCTTGCGGGCGGCTATGGCGGCCGGCTTCCTGAACACCGGATCGGAGGGAACGGCATTGCGGCCCGTCAGTTGCCGCTGCAGCCGTTCCTGCTCGGTCTCCGGTTTGATGTCCGCCAGGGAACGCAGGGCGGTCTCATAGACGTAACGCGGGGCATTGGGGGGTTCCGGCCAGACCCGCTGGATGCGCAACTCCTTTTCGCCGGTGCGCGGCGCCTGGACGCCGCAGCCCGCGAGCAGCGCCATGCCCGCGGCCAGCCCGGCGCAACCCGAAACAAGGCGACGCGACGGGCGCGGGCCGGCATGCGCGAAGGTGTTCATCCTTTCGGGTCTCCGGGCCATCATGCGGGTGTCCTGGGACCTCTCCCCTGAGATTCTCCGCACGAGCTTATGCAGGAGTCGTGCCAAACGGGTGGCCACCCCTGGCGGCCGCCGGAGGAGCCTCTGCGGTGCTAATTTCCGGAGAATGGGAAACATCGGCATGGCGAAACCGGTTCGGCAATTCCCGGCGAAGAGAAGGTCGGCTTCCCATCCCCGGGAACGGAATCATTTCTTCGCGGTCTTGGGTCCCGGACGTTTGCCCAGGTATCCATCCTCCGCCTTCATGGCGACGGGGCGGAACACGTCGATGCGGCGAAACCACTGGTCCACGAAATAGATGCGGCCGTCCTCGTCGACGGCGATACCGGAGGGCAGCATGTAGCGGCCCGGCATGTCCTGCTCCCCGCGGTCCCCGATGAACATCAGCAGTTCGCCCTCCGCGGTGAAGATCTGGAAGTTCCCGAAGGCTGCGTCGGTCACGTAAACGTTGCCTTCCCTGTCGGTGGCCGCCTCCTTGGGCCGGGCGAAGTTGCCCAGCTGCTTGCCCACCGCGCCGAAGCTCTGCTGATAACGCCCGTCGCGGTCGAATATCTGCACGCGGAAATTGCCGCCGTCCACGACGTATAGCTGGCCGTTCCTGCCGACCGCGACATCGCGCGGCAGGTTGAATTCGCCCGGGCCGCTGCCCCGCTTGCCGATGTCACGCAGGTGTTCGCCGGACCGGGCATCGAACACGCGAACCCGGTGCTGGTCGGAGCTCACGCCGCCGATGTCCACGACATAGATCCGGTCCCCCTTCGGATCCACGGTCACGCTGGACAGGCGGTCGAAGTGCTTGGGACCGCCGATCTTGCGCTGGAACTTGCCGTCCCGGTCGAAGACGATGATCTGCCTCTGGGTGCCGTCGGCCACGTAGAGGTTTCCGCGGTCATCCACGTCGAGACCGAGGGGCTTGACCAGTTGACCATCGCCATCCTCGTCGCCGATCTTGAAGTAGCGCCCTTCGGGCACGTCGAACACTTTCACGAATCGCTCGGCCGAATCCGACACGAAGATGCGCCCCCGCTGCACGGCCAGTGCATACGGTTTGCCGAGCCCCTCCGTGGTGCGCCCCTCCCCGGTCAGGGCCCGGCGCAACGCCGACTCCTCGCTGTCCGGGATCACGTCCGCGCTGCCGCGAATGCTTCTCTCATAGATGAACCGCGGTTCGTCGGGAGGCGGCGGGAAGACGAGGGACTGGCCGCTTCGACGCGCCCCGTCGGCAGGGCGATCGCCGACGGCGACGCAACCGGCAAGCAGCACGGCGGCCAGCACGGCGGCCAGGCGGGTGAGGGCCTGGCGGCATGGGGCGGAACCGGGCCGGGCGGAAAGAGGAATGGAGGTCATGCGCGTCTCCGCAGTTATTTGGAATGGCAGGTGAGGCAAAGGGCGCCCGCGCCGGCCGAGATGCGCAGGAACTGGCCGTTCGGGGAGTGGGGGTCGTGGCAACTGCCGCATTCGATGTGGGGCGTTTCCTCCCCGGTCTCGTTGTCGCGGCGGCCGTAAAGGGGCAGATCCTGGCGGGTCCGGCGGGCCGTGACACCGGAGGCGGACACCCACCAGAACCGGCGGTTCTCGATCGTGCCCTGGCTCGCGTCGCGGAAGTCGTCGATGCCGATCAGTTTGCGGGCATGCACGTGACGCGCCTCGCCGGGTTGTTCCTGCCCTTCGCGCGGGACCTGGGCGGCGGATTTCCGCGCGCCCCGGTAGGGGACGCCGAACGGGTGGTCGGCCGATGTTCTGCCCACCTCCCGGGCCTGGTTCGCATCGTGGCAGGAAAGGCAGGCGATGGATTGGGAACCGACCGTATTCCGGTCGAATCCGAGCCGTCCGATATCGTCGTAGATCGTGAATACGAAATCCGCGCCGAGGGATTCCTGCCAGCGCGGCAGGCCGGGCGGGCCGCCGGAAACCTGGGGCGTGTGACAGAAGATGCAGACCTCGCGCTCGTCCGTCGGAAGGGCGCCACCTTGCCGGCTGGCGAGGCTGTGGCGCGTCAGGCGCATGTCGGCAGGTGCCGGTAGGGCGGCCAGCAGCATCGCGCTGCCGAGGAAGGCGGCGATGAGGGCGTTTCCCGGGTGACGGTTCGGCGAGGCCATGGTGCTTTCGGCGAGAAGGTCGGGAAAAGAAAGATGCCGTGGCCCCGGGACGGCGGCCACGGCAAAGGGATGTTGTCGTTTCCCACGGAAAGGGTGTGGTTGGCGACAACACAGGGAGCTCGGTTCATCGATCCGTTTCCTCGATACGCGACAACAGGTAGTCGAGGGCGGCGGCGGCCTGCCGGTCGGTCAGGGACGCGTTGCCGCCCTTGGGCGGCATGCCGCCCTTGCCTTTCAGTACCGAGCGCAGCAGTTCCGCCCGCCCGCGGGCCACGCGGGGTTGCCAGTCCTCCCGGTTTCCCGCGCGCGGGGCGTTGGCGGTTCCCTTCGCGTGACACAGCGCGCAGGCCTGGACATATGTGTCACGGCCCAGGTCCGATCTGGCGCTGGCCTCGGTACCCGCCGGGGCAAGTCCGACAAGCGTCACGCCGAGCAGGGCCATGCCCAGGCCGGCCAACGCCCATCGTCTCCATGCGGGAAACTCAAATGCCGCGTGCCACAGCATGCCCAGCCCTTCCGGGGTTCCGTCGCGCTCCGACCCGCGGGCAGGAAGCAATCCATATGCCACCGATACCGCCCGGACACCCGCGATTTCCCACGAGCGGGAACGGAACTTGCCTTTGCTCCGGCCATTCCCATTCGATCCACGGAGAACCTCGTCATGTCCCGCAAAATGCTGACCGGCCTGATCCTCACCCTGGGCTTTCTGTTCGGCGGGCCGGTCGCCCTGGCCGGCGAGCGGCCCCTGAAGGGCGGACAGATCAAGCCGGACGTCCTCTACCACAACTACTGCTCCGTCTGCCACGGCGACCGCGGAGACGGGCGCAGCCGGGCGCGCGCCAGTCTGAATCCCCCGCCACGCGACTTCAGCGCCGCGACGGACCTTTCGCGCGCGACCATGATCACGATCGTGACCCACGGCAAGGGCGGCACGGCCATGGTGGGATGGCAGACCCAATTGAACGAGAAGGAGATCGAGGCCGTCGTGGATTACATCCGCGACACTTTCATGGTCGTCGCCCTCGACCCGCGGCTGCAGAAGGGCCGCTCGCTCTATGCCCATAACTGCGTCGTTTGCCATGGGGAACGAGGGCAGGGTTCCAACCACCCGGTGGGTGGACCGACGCCCCCCAGGGATCTCTCCTCGCCGCAGTCGCGCGCCGAGTTGAACCGGGAGCGCATGGTCGAGTCCGTGACCCGGGGACGCCCCGGCACGGCCATGGCCGGATTCGCCGACCGGCTTGCCCCGGCGGACATCGAGGCCATCGTCGATTATGTGCGGGCGGCCCTGATGGTCCCCGAAACCAGCATTTCGGGGGTGAAGGCGCACGGCGGCAAGCAGAGCGATCCGGCGCCGGCGGTCGCCAAATCGGACATGAGCCTGCCCATGCCCAACGGCCTCAAGGGCGACGCCGGAAAGGGCGAACGCTTCTACATGGCGAACTGCGCCACCTGCCATGGCGCCAAGGGCGACGGCAAGGGGCCGCGCGCCTACTTCATCAACCCGAAACCACGCAACTTCGTCGATCTCAAGTCGCGCGGCATGTTCAACCGGCCGGTGATCTACGCCGCCACGTCGATGGGCAAGCTCGGCACGGAGATGCCGGCGTGGAGCAAGGTCCTGACCGACCAGGAGATCGCCGACGTCTCCGAGTTCGTCTTCCGCCGCTATATCCGGGGCGGCCGGGGTTGATCGTGGCCGTACGGCGGCGGCGCCTGGCGACCGGCGCATTTCTGGGCGCGCTGGCCGTCGCCGGGGCCGCCGAGGGCGCCTCGCACGCCGACCCTCTCGCGGCGGGGCGCGCCGTCTATAACTTCCGCTGCTATTACTGCCACGGCTATTCGGGCGACGCGAAGACCCTGGCCGCCACCTTCGTCGAACCGCCGCCGACCGATTTCACCCGCGCGGATCCGGCGCGGCTGACCGCCGAATTCATCCGGGAAACCCTCCGCCGCGGACGGCCCGGCACGGCCATGAAGTCCTTCGCCCAGGTGATTTCCGCCAGGGAAATCGAGGAGGTCGCCCGTTTCGTCCATCAGACCTTCGTCCGCGACAAAGCGGTGAATACGCGCTACCACACGCCGGACAACGGCTGGCCGGACCACGAACGCTACCGCGCCGCATTCCCGTTCGCGAGCGGGGAGATTCCGCTTTCCCGGGAATGGGAATCGCTGAGCCCGGCCCAGGCAGAGGGCAAGCGCCTCTATCTGTCGGCCTGCGTGAGCTGCCATGACCGGGGGGCGCCGGGCGAAGACGGCGTGGCCTGGGACACCCGGCCCCTGTCCTTCCCGCGCAACGGCTTCTCCCTCGCCAATCCGCCGGCCGGCGTCGATGCGCTGGCGGGCGCGAGCCCCTATGCGAAACACGACGTGACGCCGCGCCTGCGCGGGCTCTCCGCAACCGAGAAACGTGGCGAACGCCTCTTCCAGGCCAACTGCGCCTTCTGCCACGGGGCGGACGGCAGCGGCCGCAACTGGATCGGCGCCTTCCTGGAGCCGCATCCCCGCAACCTGCGGGATCCGGCCTTCATGGCCGGCATGACCCGGGAGCGCCTGTCCCGCGCGATCGCCGGGGGCCTGCCGGATACCTCCATGCCGGCCTGGCGGGACGTATTGAAGCCGGCCGAGATCGACGCCATCGTGGATTACGTGGCCCGGGCCTTCCATCCCCTGCCGCCGCGCATGGCCAGCCGGTCAGGAACGTCGGGGCGCTGACGGTCCGGTGTTCCCGCCGGGGCAGGTCAGGGGCCAAACGAGCGGTCTTCCACGCTGGGCGGCACGGTCACTTCCGTGAGCCGCGTCTCGCCGATGTATTGGCCCATCGCGAAATGCCGCTCCCGTGCCGCGAATCCGTAGGGAGCTCCGGGCATGAACTCGTAATACTCGGTGGCGAATTCCATCCGCGCGTCGCCCTCCCCGAGCCTGCCCACCGAGCGCAGGATGCGGCCTGAATCCGGATCGATCTCGGCCGTCAGCGCGATGCCCGGCTCCAGGGACCACCCGACGACCCGCCGGGCCCGGCCGTCGGGCCCCGGCACCGTGCCTTGATCCGACAGCACGGCCCCGGCATCCCGGAGGCGCCAGGGCAGGGCCATGCGCGCCGCCTGCAGCACCACGGCGCCCCGGAAGGCCGCTGTGGCCGGACGGTCCTGTTGCCAGGCCCGGGCTCCCGACAACGCCCGTTTCTCGGTGCCGCTCGGATAATCGATGACGATGCGGAACCGGTCGCCGTCGCCGCCCCCTCGGGCCCACAGACGTTCCACCGGCCCGGTGCCGCGCCGCAGGGAGGTGGTCGTGCCCTTTTCCAACAGGGCCGTGGGGGTGGCGCCCCCACCATAGGCCGCCGCGACCCGGTCGAGCAGGGGAGCGAGGTCGGCGCGCACGGCGCCGGCAAGGCAAAGGAACACAGAGGCGAACACGGCTGAAGGCAGGGGTTTCATGGTCGTTTTCCGGATTGGAACAAGGTCGGCCGGCGTCCCGGCGGTTCGTCGGTCGGCAAGGCGTCGGGGACGGACGCGCTGCAAGATCCGTGCTTCCTTCCGTCTTTGCGATGCGTGCGATCGCGTCCCGACCCCGAGGGACGAAGAATCCGTCCGGCGGATTTCCGGCGGCCACCGGCTGCACCGCCGAAAATCCGCAATGACCTGGTCTGCCTGCTACTCGTGACGCAGTGCCTGGATCGGATCGAGCTGGGCCGCGTGACGGGCCGGCATGTAGCCGAACAGCACGCCGATGGCGGCGGAGAACAGGAAGGCCGCCAGATTGATCGGCGTGTCGAAGAGGAAGGGCACGCGGAGCAGCCCCGACAGGCCCAGGCAGGCGAGCAGGGCCAGCACGATGCCGATCAGGCCGCCGCAGGCGGAGAGCACGACGGCCTCGATCAGGAACTGCAGCAGGACCTCGTGTTCCAGCGCGCCTATGGCGAGGCGGATGCCGATCTCCCGCGTCCGCTCGGTGACCGAGACCAGCATGATGTTCATGATGCCGATGCCGCCGACGAGCAGGCTCACGGCGGCGACGGCGCCGAGCAGCCCGGTCATGGTGCGGATGGTGCCGGAAAGCGTCTCGGCGATCTGCTTGGTGTCCATGACGTTGAAATTGTCCGCCTCGTTCTCGGCCAGCTTGCGGCGTTCCCGGAGCAGCGAGCGGATCTGGGCCATCACGTTCCCGGCATCGACGCCGTCGCGCAGGGAGACCATCAGGCTCGCCACGTCCTGGTTGCCGGTGAGGCGGCGCTGCACGGTGGCCAGCGGCATCAGCACCGTGTCGTCCTGGTCCATGCCCATCGCGCCCTGGCCCTTGGCGGCGAGCAGGCCGACGACCTGGCAGGCGAAGGACTTGACGCGGATCTCGTCCCCCAGCGGGTTCTGCGCCCCGAAGAGCTCGCGGCGCACCGAGGCGCCGATGATGCAGACGGCCTTGCCGGCGCGCTCCTCGTCGTCGAGGAAGGCCCGGCCGCTGGCGATCTTCCAGTTGCCGGCCTTGAGGTAGCCGTTGGTGGTGCCGCTGACGGTGGTGGACCAGTTGTTGTTCCCGGCGACGACGGTGACCGAGCTTCCGGCCACCGGCACGACCTCTTCCAGCCCGCCGACCTGGCTGCGCAGTGCGTCCACGTCGGCCTTCCTGAAGGCGGGGGACCCGGCGCTGTCCCGGCCCGGCCCCAGCCGCTGGCCCGGGCGGACCATCAGCAGGTTGCTGCCCAGGCTCGATATCTGGTCGGAAACGGCCTTCGTGGCGCCGTTGCCGAGGGTGACCATGGTGACGACGGCGGCCACGCCGATGACGATGCCCAGCACGGTCAGGAAGGAACGCATCAGGTTCCGCCGGATCTCCCGCAGGGCCAGCAGGAAGGCGCTGAGCAGGACGGAAGTCATGCGCCCGCCTCGCCCCTGACCCGGTCGCTGGACACCAGCCCGTCGACGAAATGGACGATGCGCCGGGCATAGCCGGCCATGTCCGCCTCGTGGGTGACCATCAGCACGGTGATGCCCTGGTCGCGGTTGAGCGCGGAGAGCAGGTCCATGATCTCGTGGCTGCGCTGGCTGTCCAGGTTGCCCGTCGGTTCGTCGGCGAGCAGGACGTCCGGGTTGGTGACGATGGCCCGGGCGATGGCGACGCGCTGCTGCTGGCCGCCGGAGAGTTCGGCCGGCGTGTGGCTCTCCCATCCGGCCAGGCCCACCCGTCCCAGGGCCGCGCGGGCCGCCTTGTGCCGCCCGGCGGCCGTCTCGCCCCGATAGAGCAGCGGCAGTTCAACGTTTTCGAGGGCCGAGGTCCTGGCCAGCAGGTTGAAGCCCTGGAACACGAAACCCAGGCTGTGCCGGCGCAGCAGGGCCCGCTGGTTGCGTTGCAGGCCCTCCACGTTGATGCCGCGGAACAGGTACTCGCCGCTGCTCGGCGTATCCAGGCAGCCGAGGATGTTCATGGCCGTGGACTTGCCGGAGCCGCTCGGCCCCATGACGGCGACGAATTCGCCCGCATGCACGTCCAGGTCGATGCCGCGCAGCGCCTGGAAGGCGATGCTCCCTTCGCCGTAGGTCTTGGTGACGCCCGCGAACCGGATCAGCGGTTCGGCGGAATCCGCATTCATGGGCGGACTTCCTGGTATTCGGTGATGACCGCCATGCCCGCCTTCAGGTCGCCGCCGACGATCTCGGTCTGGCGGCCGTTGCTGACGCCGGATCTCACCGGGATCGCCTGGGGCCCCCGGTCGGTCAATACCCAGACCTGGGGGTTGTCGGCGGAGGCCGCGGCCGGACGCCTGGCTTCCGCCGGCGGGCGCGGCATCAGGCTGGAGACGAAGCTGCCGCCTTTCGCATCGTCGCTTTTCGCCGGCGGCGTGAAGCGCAGCGCGGCGTTCGGTACCAGGAGCGCGTTCTCCCGCTGGGCGGTGACGATGGAGGCCGTAGCCGTCATGCCCGGGCGCAGGGCCAGGTCGTCGTTCTTCACGCTCAGCACGGTCTTGTAGGTGACCACGTTGTCCGTGATGGTGGAGCCGAGGCCGACCCGCCGGATGGTGGCCGGGAAGCTGCGCCCGGGCCATGCCGAAACGGTGAAGCCCGCCGGCTGTCCGAGTTTCACGTTGCTCACGTCCGCTTCGTCCACCTTGACCTGGAGTTCCATGGACGTCAGGTCCTCGGCCAGGGTGAACAGCACGGGGATGGTCATGGCGGCCACCACGGTCTGGCCCGGCTCGACCTTGCGCGACAGGACGACGCCATCCACCGGGGAGCGGATCGTTCCTTTTGAGAGGTTGGTCTCGTCCGTCTTCAGGGCGGCCTGGGCCTGCTGGACCGAGGCGCGCGCGCTGGCTTCGTTGGCGACGGCCCGCTCCATGGCGGCTTCCGCCGTCTCCATCTCGGTCTTCGAGGGGACCTTGCCCTTGGACAACTCGGACACCTGGCGCATGCGGGCGAGCGACGCCTTCGCTTCGGCGACGGTGGCCCGGGCCTGGGCGACCGTCGCTTCGGCGGCCGCCAGCGCCGCCCGGGACTTGGTGACGGCATCCTCCAGCTTGGCCAGGTCCAGGCGGGCCAGCAACTGGCCGCGCTTGACGCGGTCGTTCTCCTGCACCAGGACGGCGGCCAGGGTGCCCGATTGCTCGCTGCCCACGTCGATGGAGGTGGTCGGCTGCAGGGTGCCCGTGGCGGACACCGTCACCATCAGCTTGCAGCCGACCACCT
>DAOLKI010000056.1:0-10221 GCA_035331665.1 Rhodocyclaceae bacterium | reverse complement strand
TGCTCATCACCAGCATCAGCATGGAGAAGGTGAAGAGCGAGATGTAGGCGAAGAAACGCTGGTAGCTGTGCGTGCCGGCCTTGCTGTCGGCCGGCCAGTTGTCCTCGTCGTGGGCCATGTAGCCGATGGTGTAGACGTGGACCATCAGGGACACGAAGGTGACGACCACCAGCATGACGGCGGTCAGGCGATCGACCAGGAAGCCGATCTCCATCTTCAGTCCGCCGGACTCCAGCCAGGTGTAGACCGGGCCGTTGAAGGTGTGCCCGGCCAGCACGTCCTGCATAACCGCCAGCGAGAGCAGGAAGGAGACCAGCACGCCGAGGATGGTGACCGAGTGGGCGCCGGACCGGCCGATGGTGCGGGAGAAGAACCCGGCGATGATCGCGCCCGCCAGGGGCGTCAGGGGAATCAGGAGGTAGATCGTCTTCATGTCCATCGTTGCGTTCTCCGGGCCCTCATCCCTTCAGGCTGTCCAGGTCGTCCACATTGATGGTGGACAGGTTCCGGAACAGGACCACGAGAATGGCGAGACCGATGCCCGATTCGGCGGCGGCCACGGTCAGGATGAAAAAGACGAACAACTGTCCGGCGACGTCGTTCAGGTAATGGGAGAAGGCGACGAAGTTGATGTTCACCGCCAGCAGGATCAGTTCGATGGCCATCAACAGCACGATCAGGTTCTTCCGGTTCAGGAAGATGCCGACGATGCCGATGGCGAACAGGATCGCGCCGAGGATCAGGTAGTGCGACAGGGAGATCTGGCCCAGCATGGTCATTGGCCCTCCCCGGCCGGCAGGTCGCGTTCAGACTTCATCGCCACCACCCGGATGCGGTCGCGGTGGTTGACCGCGATCTGCTTGGCCGGATCCAGGTAGCGCACGCCCTGGCGACGGCGCATGGTCAGGACCACCGCGGCGATGATGGCGACCAGCAGGACGACCGAGGCCAGTTCGAACGGATAGACGTAATCCGTGAACAGGAGACGTCCCAGTTCCTTCGTGTTGCTGCGGTCGGCGGCGGCCACCTGGGCGGGCATGCTGTCCAGGCCGAAATACTTGGCGCTGAGGACCGCAATCATCTCTCCGACCATCAAGGCACCGATGATGGCGCCGAGCCACAGGTGATTCCAGAATCCCTTGCGCAGCCGCTCGATGTTGATGTCCAGCATCATGACGACGAACAGGAAGAGGACCATGACCGCGCCGACATAGACCATTACGAGCGCGATGGCCAGGAATTCGGCCTGGAGCAGGATCCACAGGGCGCCGGTGGTGAAGAAGGCCAGCACCAGGTGGAGGACGGCATGCACCGGGTTGCGGGCTGTGATCACGCGCAGCGCCGCATAGACCGTGATGGCCGAGAAGACGTAGAAGAGGGCAGTCTTGAGATCCATCTTGGCTTACCGGAACTTGGCGTCCTGCTCCCGGTCCGCGGCGATCTGCGCCTCGTAGCGGTCGCCGTTGGCGAGCAGCATCTGCTTGGTGTAGTACAGGTCGCCCCGCGTCTCGCCGTGGTACTCGAACACGCGGGTCTCCACGATGGCATCCACCGGACAGGCTTCCTCGCAGAAGCCGCAGAATATGCACTTGGTGAGGTCGATGTCGTAGCGCGTCGTGCGCCGCGAACCGTCGTCGCGCTGGGCCGACTCGATGGTGATGGCCATCGCCGGGCAGACGGCCTCGCAGAGCTTGCACGCGATGCAGCGTTCCTCGCCGTTCGGATAGCGGCGCAACGCGTGCAGGCCCCGGAAGCGGTTGCTCAGCGGCGTCTTCTCTTCCGGGTACTGGATGGTGATCTTGCGGGCGAACAGATGGCGCCCGGTGACGGTCAGGCCTTGCACCAGTTCCTTGAGGAACAGGCTGCCGACGAAGTCTTTTGCTCCCATGGCGGCCCCTTATTTCCAGATGTTGAACGGCGACATCATCCAGATGCCCACGACGGGAATCCAGACGAGACAGAGCGGAACGAACACCTTCCAGCCCAGGCGCATGATCTGGTCATAGCGGTAGCGCGGGAAGGTGGCGCGGATCCAGAGGAAGAAGAACAGCACCGCGGACATCTTCGCGAGCAGCCACCAGATGCCGTTCGGCAGGAAGCCCACCGGCGAGAGCCAGCCGCCGAGGAAGAAGATCGAGGTCATGGCCGAGACCAGGATCATGTTGGCGTACTCGGCCAGGAAGAACAGCGCGAAGGACATGCCCGAGTATTCGACCATGTGGCCGGCGACGATTTCCGACTCCCCTTCGACCACGTCGAAAGGCGCCCGGTTGGTTTCCGCAACGCCCGAGATCAGGTAGACGAGGAACATGGGCAGCAGCGGGATCCAGTTCCAGGACAGGAAGCCGAGCCCCATGGACGCGAACCGCCCCTGGTCCTGGACCCGCACGATGTCGGTCAGGTTCAGGCTGTTCGAGATCATCAGGACGACGATCAGGGCCATGCCCATGGCCACCTCGTAGGACACCATCTGGGCCGCGGACCGCATGCCGCCGAGGAAGGGATACTTGGAGTTGGACGACCAGCCGGCGATGATGACGCCATAGACGCCGACGGACGTGAGGGCCAGGTAGTAGAGAACGCCGGCATCGACGTTGGCCAGGGCCCCGCCGTCCCAGAAGGGCACGACGGCCCACACGGCCAGCGCGGGCGCCATGGAAAGGATCGGCGCCAGCAGGTACAGGTAGCCGTCCGCCTTCGACGGCACCATGATCTCCTTGAAGAAGAGCTTCAGGCCGTCGGCGATGGGCTGCAGCAGGCCCAGGGGACCGACCCGATTGGGGCCGATGCGCACCTGCATGTAGCCGATGACCTTCCGTTCGGCGTAGGTCAGGTAGGCGACGCCCAGCAACAGCGGCGCCATGATCACGACGATCTTGACGATCACCCAGATCAGTGGCCAGACGGGCTTGAATACCGCCCACAGGGGATCCCAGAGCCCGAAGAGGTTCCAGAAGGCCTGGAATGCTTGGAGGACCGCAGCTTCCATTACGCACGCTCCACGGCGATGGCGCCGGAAAGGGCACCGAGTCCGACGGTGGCGGGATGGGCACCGGCCACGCGCACGCAGCCGTCGGGAACCCCGGCGTCCAGTTCGGCGGTGAGCCGGACTTCGCCGGTAGCCGTCTTGACGCGCACCTCGGCGCCGTCGGCGGCACCGCAGCCGGCCAGCGTGGATGCATTCATGCGTGCCGTCGGCACCGCGGCGTCCCGGGTCTTCTGCAGGCTGGTCGCCCGCCGGGCCAGCGGGTCGGCGAAGTGGATCGGTATGTCGGCGACCCGCTCGAGGGAACCGGCGACACTCTGGCCCAGTTGCACGGGCGGCGGCGAGAAATCGTTGTCGAGGCCGGACACGAACCCGGGTTCACCGCCCAAAGCCTCGGCACGCACCTGCTCCGAGGTTTCGTAGCCGAAACCAGGCAGCTCAAGGAGGTTTCCGAGCACCCGCAACACCTTCCAGGCGGGACGGGCATCGCCGCGCGGGCGGGCCACGGCATGGAAACTTTGCGCCCGTCCTTCCGTGTTGACGTAGGTGCCTGACGTCTCGCTGAAAGGCGATATCGGAAGCATCGCGTCCGCCACGTCCAGCATCGCGCGGTTGCGGAACGCCGACATGAGGACAACGGTCTTCGCGGACTTGAGGGCGGCCAGCGTGGCGGCTCCGTCGGCCGTGTCCAGTTCCGGATCGAGGCCGACCAGCACGTAGGCCTGACGGGGTTGCGCGATCATGGCGGCCGCGTTCAAGCCGGCCTTGCCGGGGAATGCCTTGGCGGTGAACCCGCCGACGCTGTTCGCGGCCTCGCCCAGGTGGCCGAAGCGTCCGCCGACGATCTCGGCCAGCTGGCGCGCGAGGGTCTCGAGTTGTCCGGCCTGGGGATGGCGCTCCGCGAAGTTGCCCAGGAAGATGCCCACGTCGGCACCGGAGGCGAGGCTCGCCGCGATGCGCCGGGCTTCGTCCGAGGGCGTCGCGGTGAGGTCGCAGCGCAGGCCCTTGGCTTCGCAGGCCGCCTTCACGACCTCCGCCAGCAGGGACGGTAGGCGCGCGGGGCTGCCGACCAGCCGACCGGCGAGTTTCATCAGCAGGTCGTCATTCGCCGAATGGACGACCGACACCTGGGTACCGCGTTTGACCGATTGGCGCAGGCGCTGCGCCAGCAGCGGATGGTCCTTGCGCAGGAAGGAACCGACGACGAGAACCCGGTCGAGCCTGGCGAACTCCGCCACCTTCATCCCCAGCCACGGTGCGCCGCGGCGCAATCCGTCCAGGGTGAAGTCGCCGCGGCGGAGCCGGAAATCCACGTTCTCCGACCCCAGGCCGCGGGTCAGCTTCGCGGCCAGGAACATTTCCTCCAGGGTGGCGTGCGGGCTCACGAGCGTCCCGACGGACGCGGCACCCTCGTTCTTCGCAACGTCGCGCAGGCCGTGGGCCACGTAGTCGAGGGCCACGTTCCACTCGACCTCCTTCCACTCGCCGCCCTGCTTCACCATGGGCTTCGTGAGGCGCTCGTCGCCATTCAGCGCCTCGTAGGAGTAGCGGTCCTTGTCGGACAGCCAGCATTCATTTACGTCCTCGTTCTCCAGGGGCAGCACGCGCATGACCTTGTCGTGCTTGATCTGCACGATGAGGTTCGCGCCGAGGCCGTCGTGGGGGCTGACGGAGCGGCGCCGGGACAACTCCCACGTGCGGGCCGAGAAGCGGAAAGGTTTCGAGGTCAGGGCGCCGACCGGGCACAGGTCGATGATGTTGCCGGACAGTTCCGAGTCTACGGTCTTCTCGACGAAGGGCATCACCTCGGCCCGCTCGCCGCGGTAGGCCTGGCCCAGTTCCATGAGCCCGGCGATCTCCTGGGTAAAGCGGACACAGCGCGTGCAGTTGATGCAGCGGGTCATGTCGGTGGACACCAGGGCACCCAGGTCCTTGTCGGGCACCACGCGCTTTTCTTCCTGATAGCGGGAAGCCGGCTGTCCATATCCCACGGCCAGATCCTGCAACTGGCATTCGCCGCCCTGGTCGCAGATGGGACAGTCGAGCGGGTGGTTGATGAGCAGGAACTCCATCACCCCCTTCTGGGCCTTGATGGCCAGGTCCGAGTGGGTGAAGACCTTCATGCCGTTGGTCACCGGAGTCGCGCAGGCCGGCAGCGGCTTCGGCGCCTTTTCGACGGCCACCAGGCACATGCGGCAGTTGGCGGCGATGGAAAGCTTCTTGTGGTAGCAGAAGTGCGGGATGTAGGCGCCGACCTGGTGCGCCGCCTCGATGATCGTGCTGCCTTCCTTTACCTGGACGGCCTTGCCGTCGATTTCGAGCTCTAGCATGACGCCTCCGCCGGGCCGCCCCAAGGGAGCGTCAAGGCAACGACGCGGAAGCCGCACCGCGGCTCAACCGACGTCACCCCCTTCCGGCGGAAGGGGGACGGGGGGAAGGTATTCAACATGGCGCGCCCGCCATCATCCGGGTGTGGAACGTGCTGCCGGCGCGCTGCACGTCCGGCGGAACCAGGCATTTCTTGTTCTCGATGTGGTACATGAATTCGCTGGCGAAATGCTTGACGAAGCTGCGCACGGGCAGGGAGGCCGCGTCGCCCAGAGCACAGATCGTGCGGCCCATGATGTTGTCGGTGACGCTGTTGAGCAGATCCAGGTCGTCGGGGCGCCCGAGTCCGTGTTCTATGCGATGGACCACCCGGTACAGCCAGCCCGTGCCTTCGCGGCAGGGGGTGCATTGGCCGCAGGATTCCTCGAAATAGAAGTACGACAGGCGCTCCAGGGCCTTCACCATGCAGACCGACTCGTCCATCACGATGACCGCTCCGGAACCGAGCATGGACCCCGCCTTCGCGATGGAATCGTAGTCCATCGTGCAATCCATGATCACGTCCGCCGGCAGTACGGGCGCCGAGGACCCGCCGGGAATCACCGCCTTCAGCTTGCGCCCGCCGCGCATGCCGCCGGCCATCTCCAGCAGCTTGGAAAACGGCGTGCCGAGGGGAATCTCGTAGTTGCCCGGCTTGTTCACGTGCCCGGAGACGGAGAAGAGCTTCGTGCCCCCGTTGTTCGGCTTGCCCAGATTCAGGAAGGCCTCGCCGCCCATGCGGAAGATGAAGGGGATGGAGCCGAAGGTCTCGGTGTTGTTGATCGTGGTCGGTTTGCCGTACAGGCCGAAACTGGCCGGGAATGGCGGCTTGAAGCGGGGCTGCCCCTTCTTGCCCTCGATGGACTCGAGCAGCGCGGATTCCTCGCCGCAGATGTAGGCCCCGTAGCCGTGGTGCGCGAAGAGGTCGAAATCGAAGCCGGAGCCGAGGATGTTCCGGCCCAGGTAGCCGGCGGCCCGGGCTTCGGCCAAGGCCTCTTCGAAGCGCTCGTGCAGTTCGAAGATCTCGCCGTGAATGTAGTTGTAGCCCGCCACCGCGCCGACCGCGTAACCGGCGATGATCATGCCTTCGATCACGGAATGCGGGTCGTAGCGCAGGATGTCGCGGTCCTTGAACGTACCGGGTTCGCCCTCGTCCGTGTTGCAGACCACGTACTTCTCGCCCGGGAAGTTCTTGGGCATGAAGCTCCACTTGAGTCCGGTCGGGAAACCGGCGCCGCCGCGGCCGCGCAGCACCGAGGTCTTCACCTCGGCGATCACCTGGTCCTGGGACATCTTCTCGCCCAGGATGCGCTTCAGGGCCTTGTAGCCGTCGCGGGCTTCGTAATCCTTGAGCCGCCAGCCCGCGTCACCGCCGCCCCAGCCGGCCGACAGTACGGGATTGATCGCGTCGATGAGGGCCATCTTATTCGCACTCCGCCAGCAGCTTGTCGATTTCTTCCGGCGTCATGAAGCAACGCATCCGCTTGTTGTTGACCAGCATGACCGGAGCATCACCGCACGCCCCCATGCACTCCCCCTCCTTGAGGGTGAACTTGCCGTCGGGGGTCGTCTCGTTGAATCCGATGCCGAGCTTTTCCTTCACGTAGTCCGCGGCGTGCACGCCGCCGGACAGGGCGCAGGGCAGGTTCGTGCAGACGGTCAGCTTGTACTTGCCCACCGGGGCCAGGTCATACATGTTGTAGAAGGTGGCGACCTCGTAGGCGGCGATGGCCGGCATGCCGAGGTAGTCGGCCACGTCGGCGATCGTCTCCTTGGAGAGCCAGCCCTTCTCGTCCTGGGCGATGGCCAGGGCCGCCATGACGGCCGACTGCTTCTGCTCCGCCGGGTACTTGGCGACCTCTCGGTCGATCTTTTGCAGGGATTCCTGGGTCAGCATGGAAATGTCCGCGTCTATCTGTCCGTGTCGCCGAGGACCAGGTCGATGGTCCCGACGATGGCCGTCACGTCGGCCAGCATGTGTCCCCGGGCCATTTCATCCACCGCGGCCAGGTGGGGGAAGCCGGGGGAGCGCAGCTTGAACCGGTAGGGTTTGTTCGCGCCGTCCGAGACGAGCCAGACGCCGAACTCGCCCTTCGGATGCTCGATGGCGGCGTAGGCCTCGCCCGCCGGCACGTGGATGCCCTCGGTGAACAGCTTGAAATGGTGGATCAGCTCCTCCATGTTCGCCTTCATCTGCTCCCGCGCCGGGGGGGCCACCTTGTGGTTGTCGGTGATCACCGGCCCGGGGTTGCGGCGCAGCCAGTCTATGCACTGCCGGATGATGCGGTTGGCCTGCCGCATCTCCTCCATGCGCACCAGGTAACGGTCGTAGCAGTCGCCGTTGACGCCGACCGGGATGTCGAACTCCATCCGGTCGTAGACCTCGTAAGGCTGCTTCTTGCGCAGGTCCCACTCGATCCCGGAACCACGCAGCATCGGGCCGGTGCAGCCCAGCTGCATCGCGCGCTCGGGGGAGATGACGCCGACGCCGACGGTGCGCTGCTTCCAGATGCGGTTTTCGGTCAGCAGTGTCTCGTAGTCGTCCACATAGGCCGGGAAGCGCCGCGTGAAGTCGTCGAGGAAGTCGAGCAGGGAGCCCTGGCGCGCCTCATTGAGCTTCTTCACGTCGTCCGCGTTCTTCCACTTGGAAGTCTCGTACTGGGGCATCCGGTCGGGCAGGTCGCGATATACGCCGCCGGGGCGATAGTAGGCAGCGTGCAGGCGCGCGCCCGACACCGCTTCGTAGACGTCCAGCAGGTCCTCCCGCTCCCGGAAGGTGTAGAGCACCATCGTCATCGCGCCGATGTCCAGGGCGTGCGTGCCGATGTTCAGCAGGTGGTTCAGGATACGGGTGATCTCGTCGAACATCACCCTGATGTACTGCGCCCGGATCGGCACCTCGATGCCCAGCAGCCGCTCGACGGCCATGCAGTAGGCATGCTCGTTGCACATCATCGAGACGTAGTCCAGCCGGTCCAGGTAAGGCACGTTCTGGATCCAGGTGCGCGTCTCGGCCAACTTTTCCGTGCCCCGGTGCAGCAGGCCGATGTGCGGGTCGGCGCGCACCACGACCTCGCCGTCCAGTTCCAGCACGAGGCGCAGCACGCCGTGGGCTGCCGGGTGTTGCGGCCCGAAGTTGATGGTGTAGTTCTTGATCTCAGCCACGGCCGTCCACCTTCCCGTAATTCTCTTCGCGGACGATGCGCGGCGTCACCTCGCGGGGCTCGATCGTCACCGGCTGGTAGATGACACGTTTCTGTTCCGCGTCGTAACGCATTTCGACATATCCGGAAACCGGAAAATCCTTGCGGAACGGATGGCCCACAAAGCCATAGTCGGTGAGGATGCGCCGCAGGTCCGTGTGGCCCTCGAACAGGATGCCGTACATGTCGAAGGCCTCCCGCTCGTACCAGTTCGCCCCGTTCCACACCTCCGTGACGGAGGCCAGGACCGGGAAGCCGTCATCCTCGGCGAAGACGCGCACGCGCAGGCGGCGGTTGTAGGTGATCGACGTCAGGTGGCAGACGGCGGCAAAACGCTTGCCGGACCAGCCCGCATGGGTCTGGTAGTCGATGCCGGACAGGTCGATCAGCTGCTCGAAGCGCAGGGCGGGATGGTCACGCAGGGTCTCGGCGATCGCGCGGTATTCCGCGGCGGGGACCTGTACGGTGACTTCGCCGAGCCTGAGTTCCGGTTCGCCGATGCGGTCACCGAAGACTTCCTTGAGTTCTTGGCACAACTTTTCCAGCTTGGCGCTCATGGCGAGGGCTTCCGGTGTTCAGCGGGCGATGGTGTAGGTTCGCTTGATCTTGTTCTGCAGCTGGACGATGCCGTACAGGAGCGCTTCCGCGGTCGGGGGACAACCGGGCACGTAAACATCGACCGGAACAATGCGGTCGCAACCGCGCACGACCGAGTACGAATAGTGGTAATAACCGCCGCCGTTGGCGCAGGACCCCATGGAAATCACCCAGCGCGGCTCCGTCATCTGGTCATAGACCTTGCGCAACGCAGGCCCCATCTTGTTGGTGAGGGTCCCCGCGACGATCATCACGTCCGACTGGCGGGGGCTGGCCCGGAACACGACGCCAAACCGGTCCAGGTCGTAGCGCGAACAGCCTGCGTGGATCATTTCCACCGCACAGCAGGCGAGACCGAACGTCATCGGCCAGAGCGAACCGGTGCGTGTCCAGTTGATCAGCTTGTCGAGAGTGGTGGTGACGAAACCTTCCTGCAGTACGCCTTCGATGCTCACGCGCGAATCTCCCTTCTCATTCCCAGTCGAGGGCACCCTTCACCCAGGCGTAGACGTAGCCCACGACCAGGATCGCGATGAACACCAGCATTTCGACGAAGCCGAAGAGCTTCACGGCGGGGGTATTGACGATTTCCTTGAAGATCGTCGCCCAGGGAAAGAGAAAGGCGATTTCCAGATCGAACAGGATGAACAGGATCGCGATCAGGTAGTACCGCACGTCGAACTTCATCCGGGCATCCTCGAAGGGCTCGAAGCCGCATTCGAAGGCGGAGAGTTTCTCGCTGTCCGGCCGATAGGGGGCAATGAGCCAGCCGAGGAGGATCGGAACACACCCGAAGGCCAGGCCCACGAGCACGAAGATCAGAACCGGAAAGTAGTTTTCCAACATATCTTGTGCGGCGCTTGCCGCATTCGTTTGCGACCGTCTAATGGATGACCGCTTGCAACTGGTGCCGACGGCGAGACTCGAACTCGCACGGCTTTCGCCACTGCCCCCTCAAGACAGCGTGTCTACCAATTTCACCACGTCGGCTTGGCCTCCTGACTGCGCCAGGGCGGCTGCGAATGCGGCGCGAATCATAGCATTTATGCGCCGCAAAAAAAACCTTGT
>DAOLKI010000055.1:0-10251 GCA_035331665.1 Rhodocyclaceae bacterium | reverse complement strand
CCTTCCTCTGTGGTCTGCGGATCACGGCTCATCGCGTCTGCTCCCCTCGTCATCACCGCAAGAACATCGTCAGGAGCTACGAAGCGCAGCCATCGCTGCCGCGTCCGCTCTTTCGCAAGGTGCTGATAGCTGAGATCCGTTCCGACGCCTCGTCGGCGGGTGCGTTGGCCTGGGCCGTGCAACCCTTCCCGGGCGACGGCGTGACCGCCGGCACCATGGATGCCCTCGATTTCGCCGGCGGCGTGGTGCCCTCCGGCACGGTCAGCTTTTCCGTCGGGGCGAGCACCGCGACCTTCACGGTGCAGTTGGCCGGAGACTCCGTCGCCGAGATGACGGAGATGTTCCAGGTCCGGCTGAGCGGCATTACGAGTGCCGTCAGCACGGCTGCCGTCGCGGGCCTGACCACGCTCCCCGTGACCCTGCTCGACGACGATCCGTCGACCGCCACCGCCGGTTCGGCCCTGTTCGCCTTCGATGCGGACAGCCAGCCCATCTACGCCTACGAGGACGCGTTCGCGGCGAGCCGCCGGGTGACCGTGCGGCGTTACGGCAACCTGGACGGCACGGCGAGCGTGGCCTGGAATGCCTTCTCGTCGATGATGACGGGATACGCCGACGCGACCGACTTCGGCGGCTTCATGATGCCCTCGGGCACGTTGTCGTTCGCGGCCGGACAGGCCACGGCCGTGATCACCCTGAACGTGCAGGCCGATTCCTCCATCGAGCCCAACGAGACATTCACCCTCAGCCTCGGCATGCCTTTCGGCGGGACCCTCGCCTCGGACACCGCCCTGACCAGCCGCATCCTGGTCATCCAGGACGACGACGGCCCGCCCGTGTTCAGCATTTCCCAGTCGGGCAGCATCGGCGTCACCGAGCCGGACTCCGGGTCGGTCACCAAGGTCTATACGGTCCTGCGGACCGGGAACGTGAGCGGCCCGTCCGCGATCCCCTGGGGCGTCTCCCCGTTCGAGAGCAGCGCCGGCGACGCCGATTTCGCCGGCGGCGTGTTGCCGTCGGGGGAACTGAGCTTCGCGCCGGGCCAGACCGCGCGCACCGTCACCATCGGCATCGCGGGCGACACCCTCGCCGAGGGCCTCTTCGAGAGCTACGTGGTCCGCCTCGGCACCCCGACCAACGGATCCCTCTCCCTGGACACGGCGACGGGGAATGCCGCCTACATCTGGACCTACGTGGTCGACAACGACACGCCCCAGGTCGAGGCCTGGGTCGACGCCGTTTCCGGTTTCGCCAGTGAGGGGGGAACGACTTCCGCGGTCACGGTCAGCATCAAGCGGGACGGCGCCACCGGCTTCGCATCGACGCTGAACTGGCGCGCGGCGGGCGTGGCGCCCTGGACGTCGGCCGGCGTTCCCTCGGGCGGTTCCGCCTCCCCGGCCGATTTCGGCACGACGGCCGCCCTGGCGGCCTACCCGTCGGGCTCCGTCAGCTTCAGCGCCGGCCAGACCGAGGCCTTCGTCACGCTGCCCGTCTTCGACGACGCGGCCTGGGAGGGCAACGAGCGGTTCGCCGTGCTCCTCTCGGATCCTTCCGCGAGGAGCCGGATCCGCGCCGGTTACGAGGCACCCAAGGTCGCCGACGGCGTGTCGACGGGGAGCAATATCTTCACCATCGGCGACAACGAATTCGCCAATCCCACCGCGAGCTTCGCCTTTCTCCAGGCCATGGGCGGCACGGACAACGCGGAGAACGGTTTCGCGGGCAGCGCGGCGACGCGCACCTTCACCGTGTTCCGCTCCGGCACGTCCACCGGCGCGGCGACCGTGCAATGGACCATCGACGCGGCGGCGCCGGCCTTGGCGCCATCGGGTTACCAGCGGGCCGACGCGGCCGATTTCGTCGGAGCGATTTCGGGTACGGCCAGCTTCTCGCTGGGCATGCCATCGGCGACATTCACGGTGGTCCTGCAACCGGACCTGGTTCCCGAGGCCAACGAGTTCTTCGTGGTGCGGCTGCAGAATCCGTCGGCGGGCCTGACGCTCTCCCCGGACGACCGGCTGGTGCAGACCATCGTGGACGACGATTCGCCGTCCGTATCGATCTCCTGGACCGACCGCTATGGGCGGCCTTTCAACGACGCCTTCGCGATGACGTCGCGCTCCGACATCGAGGGCACCGGACCATCGGCGGCGGTGTTCGTCGGCACGATCTACCGCAAGGGCTACGCCTCCCAGGTGGCCAATTCCGCGACCCTCCAGTGGGCGGTGAATCCCGCCTTCGCAGGCAGCACCTACGACGTCCTGCAGATGGCCGGCGATTTCGCCGGCGGGGCCCTGCCCACGGGCACCGTCACGTTTGCCCCCGGCGCCACCGCGGCGCCTTTCACGATCTACCTGGCCGGCGACACGGACATGGAGACGATGGGGGAGGGCTACAGCATCACCGTGTCGCCCCTCACGGGGATCGGTGGCACGGTCACCGCGGGGGCTTCCTTCTCGGTGTCCGACGACGACTATGCGATGACCGGGTTACCGGCGCCCCAGTTCGCCTTCGAGCGGGACAGCCAGTACCGCTTCCCGGAAGCGGGCCTCGCAGGCCGCAGTTTCACGGTGCGGCGTTACGGCGACCTGGGCGGCTCGGTGACCACGACCATGTCCGGCACCGCCATGGTGACGACGACCATGGCGACCACGGTCGTGTGGCGGGTGAACACCGCGCCGACGGACTCGGTCCAGGCCGCGGATTTCGCCGGCGGCGTGCTGCCTTCCGGGACCCTGACCTTCCTGCCCGGGCAGGCCACGGCCTCGTTCACGGTACCGCTGCTGGACGACGGCGATTACGAGCCCTTCGAGTCCTTCGACCTGGTCCTCGAGAACCCCGTGGGCGCGGCGCTCGCCATGGACATGACGCTGACCCGCCGGACCGTCGACGTCGCCGACGACGATGGTCCGCCGATCCTCCGGGTCACGCCCTGGGTGTCCGGCATTGCCATGGGTTCGTATACGTTCGCCGAAGGGCAGACCGGCGTGACGCCGCAGGTGCTGGCGGTGAGCCGCGAAGGCAACCTGGCGACCGCAACCGTCGTGTCCTGGCAGGTGGGTGCGTTTTCGGGCATGCCGCTGATGGTGGCGGCCACGGATTTCGCGGCCACGGCGGGGGCGATCACGTTCAGCGCGGGCCAGTCGCAGGCCTACGTCACCGTGCAGGTGCGCGGCGACATCGTGCCCGAGCTGGACGAGTCCTTCCAGATCGGCCTCGCCGCGGACAACGGCTATTTCTACAACCCGGCCATGCCGGGCTCCACCACCGTTTCCACCTATCAGAGTCCGACCTTCGTTGTGCTGAACGATGACGGCACCTCGGCGCCGGCCACCTACACGTCGGCCTTCGATCCGGTGACGGTCAAGGCGCGCACCGAGGGGGGCGCCGTTCTGGCGGAATCCCCGAGGCCCACGGCCACGGCGGGAACGCCCTTCGTCTTCAACGTGGTACGCACGCCGACGACCGGCGTGTCCACGCTGCGCTGGGACCTGCAGTTGTCCGGGACCTACTCGCACGCGACGCCTGCCGATTTCCTGGGCGCCACGTCGGGCGACCTGCTGTTCACCGCCGGCCAGGCGACGGCCAGGGTGACGGTGCTGGTCGCCGCGGATTACGCGGTGGAGGACCGGGAATGGTTCGGCCTGCGCCTGACGGATCCGTTCGGCATGGGGACGGCGGCGCCGGACGTCTACGTGACCATCGTGGACGACGACGACGCCTTCATCGGCACCAGCGCGGCGGGCAGCCTGACGGCGCAGTCCTTCGCCGTCGGCTCGTCGCTGGAAGGCAATCGCCAGCGCCTCAACCTGACCGGCGACCAGGACTGGTTCCGCGTCGAACTGGCGGCGGGCCAGGGCTACGAGTTCGTGGCCGGTGGCGAATCGAAACCGACGCTGCGCCTGCTCGGGGCGAACGGCAGCGCCGCCATTCCGGCCACGGTGACCACGACCGTGGTGACCGACGGCGGCGTATCGGTCCTGAAGACGACGGCGCCCACCTCGGGTGCCTACTACCTGGCCGTGTCGGGTGGGGCGAGCGGCGAGTACGCGCTGCTCAGCCGGGCGGGCGACGGTGACGATTTCGCCGGGGATGCCGGCACCCACGGCCGCTTCATCGCCGATTTCATCGGCATGGACGCGGGCGGGAAGATAGAGAAGGCGGGCGATGCCGATTGGCTGAGGGTGGAGCTGGAGGCGGGACGGAGCTACGACTTCGCCGCGAATTTCATCGGCACGGCCGGCACGGGCACCTTCAGCCTGCGCGACGCGGCGGGCAACGTCGTCGCTGCCGCGACGGGGTCGGGTTCGGGGATCAACGAGGTCCTGCTCAACGGCGTCACCGCCACGATCTCCGGCACCTATTACCTGAGCGTCGAGGCGAGCCTCCCCGTCTGGTGGAGCGTCTGGCTGCCCGATTCGAATACCGGGTTCAACACTGCGTCGGCGCCGCGTTATGGCATCGAGGCGGTGAGCCCGAACGTCCACGAGGGCGACACGGGTGAACAGGCGGCCCTGTTCCATGTCTTCCGCCTGGGCAACACCGACGAGGCCGGCACGGTCGAATGGTCGGTGACCGGACTGGGGGCCGCGCCCATCCTGGGCAATGCCTCCGGGAACTCCCTGTTCGGCACGCCGAACGACGAGACCTTCGGCGGCGGCGGCGGCAACGACACGATCATGGGCGGCGGCGGCAACGACGTGGCGCGTTTCGGCGGCAGCCGTCTCGGCTACAGCGTCACGCAGGCCGGTCCGGAGATCCTCGTCGCCGACATCAATCCGCTGGACGGGGACGACGGGACCGACCACCTGAATTCGATCTCCGTGCTGGCCTTCGCCGACGGGGCGTTCCGGGTCGGGACGGGGACGGCCGGCGCCGTCACGCTGACGCCGACCACCCTGGCCGCCACGGCCAACGATTTCCCCGACGGCGCCGTCCTGGGCGGCACCGCCAGTTTCGCCCCGGGTGCCGACAGCGCCATCGTCACGCTCGCCGTCCGCGGGGACACCCTGGGCGAGACGGACGAGTCCTTCTCCGTGCTCCTCGCCAACCCGGCCGGCGGCGGAACCTGGGGAATGCCGAGCCTGATCTCCACGTATGCCGAGGCGGACGTCATCATCCGCGACGACGACGGCAGCGGGGCGATGTTCCTGTCGGCACCCTCCGCCACGGTGACGGAGGGCAGCGTCTACACCTTCGTCCTGTCGCGCACCGACGGCCTGCGCTACCAGACGGTGGTCGCCTGGCAGGTGGCGCCGCCGGACCTGGGCTTCGGCGTCCTCGGTTCCCCCTACGTGGCCGGTGGGGATTTCGGCGCGGCGGCCCTGCCCAAGGGAACGGTGACCTTCGGCCCCGGCCAGTCAGCGATCCCGGTGACGATCGCCACGAATAATGACAATATCATAGAATCGGACGAGGATTTCCGGCTGCTCGTCTCCTCGTCCTTCGGCTATTTCGTGACCACCGGCGGCGCCACCGCGTCGGCCGACGCGACGCTTCTGAACAACGACGGCGGCCTGACCTCGGTGCCGACCTTCGGGTTCGCGACGGGCGCCACCCCGGTCATCGCGAAATACGAAGGCGGCGGACTGGCGCGGGAGTCCGCGGCGCCCGCGACGGCTTCGGCGACCCCCTACGTGTTCACGGTGACCCGCAGCGGCAACGCCCAGGGGACGGCGGTCCGCTGGAAGCTCGACCTCGCCGAGACCGAAATCGGCCGCGGCGACCACGCGTCCGTTGCCGACCTGGCCTCCGGCCAGCAGCTCTTCGGGGAAATCAGCTTCACGGCGGGGCAGAACTCCGCCGCACTGACCGTTTCCATCGCCGCCGACTATGCCGCGGAGGCCCACGAGTACTTCGGAGTCCGCCTGTACGACCAGGAGGGCATGGCGATCGGCGAACAGTTCGCCGGCATCCTCAACGACGACGACCGGGTCATCGGAACCTCTTCCGTCGTCTCGGGAAGCGTCACCCTGCGCGCCGAACCCATCGCGCTGGGTTCCATGGTGGACGGGCCGGCGGCGCGCATCGACTTCGCCGGTGACCAGGACTGGTACCGGGTGGACCTGAAGGCAGGCCAGCCCTACGATTTCCTCGTCATGGGCCAGCCGGGCGGGCTGGACCCGGGCCTCAAGCTCTACAACCCCGACGGCAGCCTGGCGGCGTCCGGCTCGGCCGGCAGTTCGACGGCCTACGACCGGATCGCCGGCTTCACGGCGACCGCGACCGGGGCCTATTTCCTGGCCGTCGCGGGCAACGGCGCCTTTGCCACGGCTGCCGTCGCTTCCGCCAATGCCTATGAACTCGTCACCCGACCGTCCGGCGCGGGTGACGATTATCCGGGCGACAGCGGCAGTGCGGTCCGCCTCGCGGCCACCCAGTTCGGTCCCGGCCTCGCGGGCAGGATCGACGGCGTCGGCGACGAGGACTGGATGCAGGTCCACCTGCAGAACGGCATCACCTACTCGCTGACCGTGAACGCGATCGCCGCCAATGCCGGCGACACGGTGATCCTGACGCTGCGGGATGCGGGCGGCTCCCCGCTGCAATCCGCCACGGCGGCGGCCACTGCGGCCGGCGCCTGGGTGCCGTCCTTCGGCCTCGAGGTGTGGGGCGACGACAACAACTACTTCCTGTCCGTTTCCGGCGCCAGCGGAGCCCTGTGGCGGGTCGGAGTCGCCAACGAGGCGAATTATCCGGAGCCGACGACGGCCACCGTGCCCTCTCTCGCCGTGCAGGCGACGGCGGTCGTCGTGGACGAAGGCGATGCGGTGGCGGGAAATCCGCTATCGCAGGGACGCGCGGTGTTGTTCGACATGATCCGTTACGGCCCGACCAACCTGGCCGGCACGGCGACCTGGGAAATCCCGGACCTGGGACTCGGCGGCCTGGACGCGGACGATTTCCTGCTGGCGACCTCCGGCACGGTGAGTTTCCAGGCCGGGCAGGCGCACCAGTTGGTGACGGTGATCGTTGCCGCCGACGACGCGGACGAAGCCGACGAGGCGTTCACGTTGGCCGTGACCGGTGCCACCTACGGTTCGGCCGCCGCCGACATCCACGCGACCGACGGCGCCGCCACCGTGACCATCCGCGACGACGATCCGACCCGCTTCTCCGTGGTCGCCGTGGACGCGCGCAAACCCGAGGGCAATTCGGGAACGACGAGCTTCGTCTTCGCGATCCACCGCGAGAATGCGCTGGACAGCGGAGCCGCCGTCAACTGGGCGATCACCGGCGGCGCCGCCAACGCGGCGGACTTTCTGACCGCGACCACCGCGGGTGCCGTCACCTTCGCGGAAGGCGTCGTGGTCCGCTACGTGACCATCGCCGTCAAGGGCGACACCAACGCGACGGAAAGCAACGAGGACTTCACCGTCGGCCTCTCCGGGGCGACCAGCGGCCGGGGCAGTTCGGCCAGCTATGGAGCCCAGACCGCCACCGGCACCATCCTCAACGACGACATCACGGACGCGGGCGCCGACACGGCCGCGGGCGCCGCCACGGTGCTGACCTATACGGGCAGCGGGAACGCGAGCTATGCGGTGACGGATTTCGTGGGACTCGCCGACCATGACGACTTCTACAAGGTCGTGATCAACGCGGGCAACCCGGCCAATCTCAAGGCCCACCTGTCCGGCCTCGATGCCGATGCCAACCTGCGGCTCTACCAGCTCGGCGTGGACGGCACCTCGCTGGTGCTCAAGGACAAGTCCACCAACGCCGGGATCCAGGACGAATTCGTCCGCCTGAACGGCCTCGGTGCCGGCACTTTCTACGTGCAGGTGGTGCAGTACTCCGGCGAGACGCCCTACCAGCTGGAGATCCGCGCCGACGAGTCGTTCTCGATTCCCGAGGCCGTGATCTTCGCCACCTCGGCCGACCGCGGCGAGGGCAACAGCGGCGCGACGCCCTTCGTCTTCACGGTGGTGCGCACGGGGGTGCTGACCAGCGGCTCGACGGTCAACTGGTCCGTCGTCGGCAACAGCAGCGGCACCGTCACGGCGGCCACGGGTTCGGATTTCGTCGGTGGCACGTTCCCCGGCGGCGTTCTGAGCTTCGCCGCCAATGTGGGCGTCATGCAGCTCACGGTCGGCGTGGCCGGCGATACGGCCGGCGAACTCGACGAGGGCTTTTCGGTATTGCTGGCCCCCGGCCTGAACGTGGAGGTCTCGGCGCTGGCCGATCAGGCCGATGGCGTGATCCGCAACGACGACGTGGGAACGGATCTGGGCGCCAACACGATCGCCCAGATCGGCTCGGCCGGCTTCACCGCCAGCGAGCGCGGCACCCTGGGGGTGGCGCCGGACGTGATCGCCGATTTCGTCGGCGCCACCGATGTCGACGACTTCTATCGCTTCCGCCTCACGGCCGAGTCGGACGTGCGCCTGCTCTTGACCGACCTCAATGCCGACGCGAACCTGGAACTGCTGGATGCGAAGGGGGCCTACGTGGCGTCCTCCGCCTATGGCGGCGTCGCCGACGAGGTGATCGCCTACCAGGGCCTCGCCGCAGGCACCTACATTGCCCACGTTTACGCGAAGGCCGGCTCGGACACGGGCTACAAGCTGCGCCTGTCGGCGCTGCCACCGCTTCCGACGGTCCGCATCGCCACCGAGGCGGGGTCCTTCTTCAAGCCGGAAGGGGCGGCGGGGGAGACCACGGTCTATCGCTTCGTCGCCAGCCGCAGCGGCGACGTGTCCCGCGAGGCCAGTGTCGGGTGGCGGGTCCTGGCGCTGCTGCCGGGCCTGGACGGCAACGATTTCGACGGCGGCGTCGTGCCGTCGGGTTCCGTGTCCTTCGCGGCGGGTGAGACGACGGCCGTCATCGAGGTCGCGGTGGCCGGCGACTCCGGCCCCGCCGGCGTGGAAGCCGACGAACCCTTCGTCGTCGCGCTGGTCAATCCGGTCGACGTGTCGCTGCATGCGCTGGACCGCCTGGCGGGCGCGGTGATCGTCAATGACGACCGTATAGTTCCGCCGCCGTCCGTCGCCATCCGCCAGGGCGGCCTGGATGCCGTCAAGGCCGAAGGAGCGGGGGGTGCGACGACCAGTTTCGTCTTCTCCGTGCTGCGCAGCGGCGACGCCGAGCAACTCGGCTCGGCCTCCATCGTCGACTGGTCGGTGTCCGGCCTGGCACCGGGCCTGGACGGCACCGATTTCGTGGGCGGCGTGCTGCCGTCCGGCACGGTGAGTTTCGCCTCGGGCCAGGTGTCCGCGAACATCACCATCAAGGTGGCCGGAGACGCGGTGCCAGAGGCGGACGATCCATTCGCCGTCACCCTGGCTGGCGCCGACTGGGGTGCCGTGGCGCCGGGCCTGGATACGGCCGTGGCGCTGATCCGCAACGACGATGCCGCCCCCCTGCCACCCATCGTGGCCTTGCGCGCCGTTGCCGGCGGCTCGGCGCGGGCCGAGGGGGGCGAGGGCGCGGAAACCCCATTTACCTTCCAGGTGGTCCGCCTGGCCGGCAACACCGATGTGCCGGTCACCGTTTTCTGGCAGGTGGATGCGCCCGCCTTGGGCGGCGCGGGCGGCGAGGATTTCGCCGGCGGCACGCTGCCCGGAGGAAGCTTCACCCTGAGCGGCGGGGTGGAGACGGCAACGCTGACGGTGCTGATCGCCGGTGACCTGACGCCGGAGTTCGACGAGAGCTTCGTCGTGCGCCTGACGGGTATCGAGGGCGGCGTCATCGAGCCGCGGGGCGCCGCGGCCATCGGCACGATCCTCAACGACGATCAATTGACGCGCTTCGGCATCCGGGCGGAAACGCCGGCCCTGCGCGAGGGAAATGCCGGCACCACGAGCACCTTCGTTTTCGACGTCGTGCGCACCGGCAACCTCCTCGGTGCCGCCGACACCCTGGCCTGGAATGCCATCGGTCTGGGGGCGACCGGGTCCGACTTCGACGGCGGCGTGCTGCCATCGGGAACCCTGACCTTCGGCGTCGGCGACGAGACCCTGACCGTCAGCGTCTATGTTGCCGGGGACGACCTCGTGGAGGGCAACGAGCCCTTCGCCGTGGTGCTCGGCAATCCGAGTTTCGGCGTGGACATCGATCCGCTGGGCAATTTCGCCGTGGCGCGCGTCCTCAACGACGACGGGGCCACGCCGGAAGTCTCCATCGCCACCTACGAGGCCCCTGACGGCGAGGGCGACAGCGGGTACCAGAACTTCAAGTTCCAATTGACGCGCAGTGGCGCCAACCTGGGCAGCGCGACGGTGGTGCGCTGGTCCGTGGCCGGGGCGCTGG
>DAOLKI010000054.1:1892-10258 GCA_035331665.1 Rhodocyclaceae bacterium | reverse complement strand
GACGGGCGCCGGGGCGACCGGCGCTGCCGGGGCCGGCGTGGCCACCGCGGCGGGTTCCTCGGCGGGCGGGCGCGCAAGCCTGCGTGATACGAAAGGACCGCCCTTGTCGTCGCGGCCCAGTTCGATCAGGCCGCGGGCCTGGGCCTCGTCGAGCAGGTTGCCGAAGGCCTTGAAGCCGAAGTAGGACTCGTTGAAGTCCGGGCGCCGGCGCTTGATCGCCTGCTTGAGCATCGAAGACCAGATGCGTCCGGCGTCGCCGCGTTCCTCGAGCAACGCGTCCAGCGTGCTCATCGCCAGGTCGATGGCCTTGGTCCGGCGGGCATCCATTTCCTCCCGTTTGCGCTGCTCCTCCTCATTGGCCGGCTTCTGGGGTTTCGGCTGGCCGGAGTTCCTGGGCGGCGCCTGGCGCGGCGATTCGCGGCCGCGCACCAGGTCGTCGTAGAAGATGAATTCGTCGCAGTTGGCGATCAGCAGGTCGGACGTGGATTTCTTCACCCCGACGCCGATCACCTGTTTCGCGTTCTCGCGCAGCTTGGACACCAGGGGCGAGAAGTCGGAGTCGCCGCTGATGATGACGAAGGTATTGACGTGGGCCTTCGTGTAGCAGAGGTCCAGCGCGTCCACCACCAGCCGGATGTCGGCCGAGTTCTTGCCGGACTGGCGCACGTGGGGAATCTCGATCAGTTCGAAGTTCGCCTCGTGCATGCCGGCCTTGAAGGCCTTGTAGCGCTCCCAGTCGCAATACGCCTTCTTCACGACGATGCTGCCCTTCAGCAGCAGCCGCTCCAGGATGGGCTTGATGTCGAATTTCTCGTACTGGGCGTCGCGGACGCCGAGGGCGACGTTCTCGAAATCGCAGAACAGGGCCATGCTGACGTCGTCGGAGGATTGGGCCATGGGGTACTCGCGGACAGGGAAGGGCGCAAGGATAACCCAGCCGGCCATCCGCCGGACCGGCGGCGAGGGGCTTCGCCCTCGCCGAGTCGTCGGCCGTCGACGCCCGTTCCTCCGTTTCCGCGCTGGCGACGTCCGCGCGGAGGGGACGCGTCGCGCCCCGGAACTTCAGCCCCGCGGATGGCAGAGCAGGGCGGTATCGTTCTCCCCCGCCTGGGCCATGCGGTCCAGTTGCTGAAGAACCGTCAGGCTCGCGGCCTCCATCGCCGCCATCTCGTCGAGGGCCTTTTCATGGTTGTCCTGGGCGAAATAGCCCAAGGCCGCGACGCCGGCCTGGTGGACCCTCACGTGGGCCGGCTCGACCTCCCGGTATCCCGGGAGCTGCGAGAAGCAGTCGCGGCCGTCCCCTTCGTAATACCAACGCCCGAGGCGGCAGGTCCTGTGATCCGAGAAGTCAGTGACGGTCTTCGCGGACAGGCCGGACAGCACCCGGTAGATCTCGAACTTGAAGACGAGATGGTCGACTTTCGCGAGTTCCACGAAACTGCGCAGGGCGCTCGCCGATATGGCACCCTCCATCTGGCGCGACAAGGTCAGAAGGGCCTGCATGTCGCCGGCGGCCCTTACGCCGTCATCGCTGAACTGCAGGGCGTTCGACGCGTGTTCTTCCATGATGCGCTTGGACTGCTGCGCCTCCTGCTGGATGTTCGTGACCAGGCCCGAAATCTCCCCCGTGGCCTGGGTGGTGCGCTCGGCCAGCTTGCGCACCTCGTCGGCCACCACCGCGAAGCCGCGCCCGCTTTCCCCCGCCCGGGCCGCCTCGATGGCGGCGTTGAGCGCCAGGAGGTTCGTCTGGTCGGCGATTTCCTTGATCAGCTTCACGATGCCGCCGATCTGATCGACGCGGACATTGAGCGAATCGACGCTGCGCGCACTTTCCTGCGTCTTGTCGGCCATGCGACGGAGGTTGTCGACGATCTTTTCCATGGCGCTGCGACTGGCGATCGAGGTCGTGGCCGCTCGGACGGCACTTTCCTTCTCCGACTGCAACTGGGTCGCCAGGCCGGCCAGGGTCCGCTGGAACTCGGTCAGCGACGTGGCAAAGGACTGCATGTTGCGGAACAGGCCGCCGAACAGTTCGCATTGACGCGCCGCGTAGGCGTTCGTTTCCGCCTGCGCCAGACGCCGTGCCAGTACATCGTTTTCCTCGCGTGCCTTCCTGTTTTCTTCCTCCAGCGAGGCGATCCGCTCCGCCTGCTGGTCGACCATGCGTTGCAACCTGCCGCCAAAAAACATCGGTTCCCCCTTCTCCCCAATCGGTTTTACTCAACTCATCCTGCTGCCGAGACACGCAGACGCGGGTGACGACTCTCCTGTCATGCCGTGTCCGCCTTGGCAGAATGCCGTTCGCCTAGCCAGCGCAGCAGTGTCGCATATAGATGGTCCGGATCCACGGGTTTGGCAACGAAATCGCTCATGCCGGCCGCGAGGCAGCGGGCGCGGTCTTCGCGGAAGGCGTTCGCCGTCATGGCCAGGATGGGTACGTCCGCGTAGCGTTCGATGCGGCGTATCGCCCGGGTTGCTTCCAGGCCGTCCAGTTCCGGCATCTGGACATCCATCAGGATCAGGTCGTAATCACCGGCCGCAGCCAGTTCGACGGCCTCCCGCCCCGTGCCGGCCATATCCAGGTCCCACCCGAAATCACCCAGGAGTTCCTGCGCCACTTCCCTGTTCAGGATGTCGTCCTCGGCGATCAACAGCCGGGAGCCGGCGAAACCCTGGCGCAGAGCATGCTCCGCCGCATCTCCGTCGGCCATACCCGGCGTCTCGACGGCGATTTCCAGATGGCGGGCCAGGCAGTCGTGCAGCGCGGAGGCCGTCAGGGGCTTCACCAGCACGTCGGCGAATCCCGCGCGCCGCGCATCCTCGGCAATCGCCGGGTCGTTCGAAGCGGTCGCCAGCACCGCCACGGGTGTTCCGGGCAACTGGAGCCCGAGGATCCGTTCCCAGGTGTCCAGGCCATCCAGGTCGGGCATATGCAGGTCCAGCAGGAGGAGATCGTACGGATCGCGCGCCTGGGACGCTTCCCGCAAGGCCGCCAATGCGGCCGCGCCCGTGCCGACCGTATCGGCGCGCAGGCCGATCAAGGTCAGGAGACGGCCATGGACCAGCTGCGTCGCCTTGGAATCGTCCACGACCAGCGCCCGCTTCCCCCGGTATGCTTCGATGGCATGGCGGCCCGGGGCTTGTTCCGCCATTTCCAGCCACACCTCGAGCCAGAAGGTGCTGCCCGTTCCCGGGGTGCTCTCGGCACCGGCCTGCCCTCCCATCATCTGCGCAATGCGGCGGGTGATGGCCAGCCCGAGGCCGGTGCCGCCGTACTTGCGGGTCGTCGAACCGTCCGCCTGTTCGAACGCGTTGAACAGCCGCGAGAGTTGTTCCTCGGTGACACCCACGCCCGTATCTTCGACCTCGAAACGGATCAGGAGCTTTCCGCCGGACTGGCGAACCCGGCGGGCGCGCAGCACGATGGCGCCGCGCTCGGTGAACTTCACGGCATTGCTCAGGTAGTTGAGGAGCGCCTGTCCGAGACGCGTCGCATCTCCGTGCAGGACCTCTGGCAGGGAGTCCGTATCCACCACGAGTTCCAGGCCCTTTGCCTCGGCCCGGTCGGCGACCAGGGCGCAGATGCGGGCCAATTCGTCGGCCAGGCCGAAGTCGGCGTTTTCCAGCACCAGTTTCCCGGCCTCGATCTTCGAGATGTCCAGGATGTCGTTGATGACCTGCAGCAGGTGTTCGGCGGCGCCGGCGACCTTGCCGAGACGGTCGCTCTGGGAAGCGGTCGGCCTGTCCCGTCGCAGCATGTGGGTGAGTCCGATGATGGCGTTCATCGGAGTGCGTATCTCGTGGCTCATGTTCGCCAGGAAGGTGCTCTTCGCCCGGGCCGCGGATTCCGCAGCCTCCTTGGCTGCGTTCAGTTCCGTCTCCAGGCGCCGCCGCGTGACGATGCGCCAGAGGTCCGCGCCGATCAGTTCCAGGTCGCGCACGTCGTCGTCATCGTAGGCCTCGCCCTTGTTGCCGACGCCGAGCAGCAGGCGGACGCCCCCGTTTTCCAGTATCGGGACGCCGAGGTGTCGCTGCACGGCGAAATGGCCGGGGGGGCAACCCCGTCTCCCGGCTTGCGACGGATAGTCGTTGTGGACGACCGGTCGTCGCTGCCGCGCGCCGTCCGCCCAGATGCCGGCCAGCGAAATCGGGTAGTGGCCCGCCTGGATCGCCGTGCATTCGGACTGGGCCGCGCCGGACCACGCGACGAGGCGTATCGTTTCCTGGTCGTCGTCCAGCAGGTGCGCGTAGCCCGCCGCACTGCCGGTGAGGCGAAGCCCCACTTCCATGCCCGCCGCGAGGATCTGCCCCTCGTCCATCGTGGCGGCGCGCTGGCTCAAGGAAAGCATGGCCTCGAGCCGCTCATCGTTCCGGCGCAGACGATGGTAGGCCTCGGCCAGGCTGGCGGTCCTCTCGGTCACGAGTTCTTCCAGGTTTTCCCGGTGCCGCGTCAGTTCGGCATCGCGCCGCTTTCGCTCCGTCACGTCCTGCTGTATGCCAAGATAATGGCTGACCCGCCCGTCCGCCTGACGGATAGGGGCGATCACGGCATGGTCCTCGTATTCCTCGCCATTGCGTCGACGGTTCGTGAACTCGCCCTCCCAGGTGCGGCCGGCGGCCAGGGCAGCCCACAACTCCGCAAACACGCGCGGCGGAGTCTTTCCCGATTTCAATATGCGCGGATTCTGTCCGAACAGTTCCGCGCGGGAGTAGCCCGTCGCCGCGAGAAACGCCTCATTGACGTATTCGATGCGGCCGTCCAGGGTGGTGATCACGATGCCGCCGGGACTTTGCTCGACCGCCAGGGACAATTGCGTTATCGTCTCCTGCGCCCCCCGTTGGTCCGTGACGTCGAGGACCCCCCAGAGGGTGTCGCCATCGGCGAGGGCCGTTCCGTTGAGTTGCAGCCAGACCACGGTCCCGTCTTCCCGCCTCAGGGCGAGGGTGTCCCTGAACGCCGTCCCGGCGGGCGCGGAACGCAGCCTTTCCTCGGCCGCCGCCCAGGCCGAGGACTCGGAGAACACGGAATCCATCCGTTTCGTCACCAGCGACTCGGCCGGACATCCCAAACGGTCCGCCAGCGCCGGGTTGACCCAGGCGAAACGGCCATCGCGGACTTTCGCGAGGCCGATCAGGCTGCTGTCCAGGATCGCTCTCTGTTCGGCGGCGGCCCGTGCCATCCGGACCTCGGCCGCGCGCCGGGCGGTGATGTCGCGGTTGCTTCCCCGGCGACCCAGGTGGGCCTTCCCCTCGCCGACGACGGCACGGCAGGTGTGCGCAATCCACCGCGTGTCGCCGTCCCGATGCCGGATGCGGAATTCGATTTCCGCATGGTCGTCACAGGCCTGGTCGCCGATATGGACCTGGTAGGCGAGCCTGTCCTCGGGTTCGATGATCCGCGACATCAGCGAGGGGTCGCGGACGAATTCCTCCGGTGCATATCCGGTGATCGCCAGGCAGGCGGGAGAAACGTAGCGGAATCTACCCTCGGGTCCGAGCCAGAAGATCCAATCGGAGGAATGCTCCGCCAGGACGCGGTACTTTTCCTCGGATTCGGCGAGGGCCTGGTCCTTGCGCTTGCGTTCGGTGATGTCGTCGAATATTGCCGCGAACTCGCCCGCCGCCGGGCAATACAGGGTCATCGAGCACCACCGATCCACGTCGGGGAGAAGGGTCTCCAGTCTGCGCGGCGCCCCCCCGCGGGCGATCTCCCCGAACACGTCAAGCATTTCCGGTCGCGTCCACCGCTTGCACCCGGGCATATCGGCGCTGCCGCGCCGGCCGACGACGGCCGTCAGTCCCGTGAGCCTCCCGAAGGAGGGATTGACCTCGATGAACTCGAAGTCCACGGCCTTCCCTTCCTGGAATATCACCCGGCACCGGGCGATGCCTTCCATCATGTTGTCGAAGAGCTTGCGCCGCGCCGACTCGCTGGCCTCGATGCGGGCCTCGGCCTCGGCCCGCGCGACCAGCATCGCGTTGAAGTCACGCCTGAGGTCGGCGAATTCGTCGGGTAGCTGGCGCGGCAGCAGGCGTTCGTAGCGCCCTTCCGCGGCCGCGCGGGTCGCCGCCCGCAATTGCGCGACGGTGTTCCGGATGCCGCCGCCCGTCCGCGCGCCCATCCAGGCGGCGCCGAGGAGAAGGCAGGTCAAGGCGAGGAAGGTCATGCCGAGGGAGTGGAGGATGCCGGCGTGCACGTCGTCCCGCGGCACACCCACGGCGAGCGTGAATCCGCTCAGGTCGGAGCGCCGGAAGGCCGCGTAGGCCGGCGCCCCATCGATCGCCGCGTGCTCCAGAAAACCTTCCCGGGCAAGGCGCGCCTCCCGGACGAGCTCGCCGATGCCCGCATGCCCGAAGAAGCGTTCGGAATTCCGGTTTCTCGCCACGGTCACGCCGCGGCGGTCGTAGAGCGTGACCACCCAACCTTCCGGCAGGGTTTCCCTGGCAAGGAGCCGGGCCAGCCAGTCCCGATGCATGGCGACACCCAGGACCCCCGTCACGCGTTCGTCGACGACGACGGGCACCAGGACCCACAGATGCCCGTCGATGCCCGGGGCCTCGCGCACCAGGTCCGTGATCGTCGCCCGACGCGAGCGCAGGGCCTCCTGCAGCCAGCCGGCCAGTTCCAGGCCGACGGCGCCGGCGCGGAAGCCCGTGCCGTCGTTCAGGTAGTGCCCTCCTCGCGGGTCGGCGAACACGACGGCCGCGGCAGGGCCGCCGGCGAGTACGGCGCGTCCCTCCTCCGGTGTCCACGCCGAGGCATCTCCGCGCCGCGAGACGACCGATGCCGAAATCACCTCCAGTGTCGATTGCATCCGCCGGACTTCCGAGTCCACCGTCAGGACCATCGCCCGCGTCAACTGCCGCGCCGCGGCGTCCGCCACGTCCCGCCCGGTCCGCATGGACCAGGCGATGAGGAGTCCGGCAGCGCAAATGGCCGGCAGCACGGCGAGCACGACGAGCCGTCTGGCCGCAAGGAACCGGGCCAGGCGCAGGCGGATCGGCAAGGGGCGGTCAATGACAATAGGATTCATGTATCGGCGGGCGCGGGCGCACGGCATGGGGCGGCACGGCAGATCCTCCCGCACCCGTTTAAGGACTGGATATCGCGCATGGAATATGCTGCTATGCAGCATTCAATGCGAAATCCGGCCCGAATTCAATGCGGATCGTTACCTAAGTGAAAACCCGTAGGTCGTCGGCCACGCAGCACCGGCCGGTGCCGCGACGGGTGTCAGCGTGCCTGCACCGGCAATTCGAGGATTTCGCTCAGGGGAAGGGCCGCCCGGGAGAGCCACTGGTTCATTTCCAGCAGCGAAGAAACGCCCAGCTTGAGCATCACGTGGGAGCGATGCACTTCGACCGTGCGGGTGCTGATGCCCAGTGCCTCGCCGATCTCCTTGTTGCTGCGCCCGGCCATGGCCAGGGTGAGGACCTGTTTCTCCCGGGCGGTCAAGGTGGCCAACCGCTCCGCCACTTGTTGGCGGACGGTATCCTCGGCCCGCCATCGGGTGGCGAGGGCCAGGGCGGCCGGGATACGGCGCAGCAGGTCGGGCCCGTTGACCGGTTTGGCGAGGAAATCGAGGGCCCCCCCCTGCATTGCCCGTACCGTCGTCGGTACATCGCCGAAGGCGGAAAGGAAGATGATCGGCATACGCACCTGCCGGCGGGCCAGTTCCGCCTGCAGGTCGGTTCCGTTCATGCCTGGCATGCGCTGGTCGAGAACCAGGCATCCGGGGATCTCCGGCTCGCGGGCCTCGAGAAAGGACTCGGCATCGGCAAAGTGACGTACCCGGTGTCCTTCCGTTTCGAGCAACAGGGCGACGCCCTCCCGCGAGGCGTCGTCGTCGTCGATGACGTAAACGGTCGGACTCATCATGCCGCCGGCAATTCCAGGCGGAACGCCGCACCGCCGCCGTCGGGGGCCGCCAGGAACAGCCGGCCGCCGTGGGCCTCGGCCAGCGCCCGGCTGATGGTCAGGCCCATCCCGATGCCACGCGGTTTGGTGGTGAAGAAGGGATCGAATGCGCGGCGGGCAGTCTCCACGGGCATTCCCGGGCCGGAATCCTCTATGGTGAAGGCCACCGCACCCTCCTCGCGGGTCAAGGTCAATGAAATCGGCCAGGTCGCCGACGAACGGCCCGTTGCGGCCAGGGCCTCCATGGCGTTTTCCAGCAGATTGACCAGTATCCTCACCACCTGAATCCGGTTCGCCCGCACCGGAGGAAGGCCGGACGCCACCGACACGCGGACATTGCACGGCATGGTGCCCTGGTTGGCCAGGTCGACGGCTTCCCGCACGAGGTCCGCCGGAGCGAGGACCTCGAAGGTCGAATCGTTCTTGCGGAACAGGTCGAGAAGCTGGC
>DAOLKI010000054.1:0-1792 GCA_035331665.1 Rhodocyclaceae bacterium | reverse complement strand
GGAGCGAGGACCTCGAAGGTCGAATCGTTCTTGCGGAACAGGTCGAGAAGCTGGCGGACGATGAGGCCGGCCCGTTCGGCCTGGGCCGCCATCGTGGCGACGGCCGCCTCCAGGACTTCCGGTTTCCGGCGTCGATCGTGCAGCAGCCGCAGGGCGGCTTCGCCGTAGGTGGTGACGGCGTTCAAGGGCTGGTTGATCTGGTGGGCAATGGCGGCAGCCGTCTGTCCGGCCATCTGCCATTCGAGGATATGCTGGATCTCCTCGCGCAGGTTTGCCAGCATGGCGTCCACCTCCGACTTGGCCCGGCGCAGGCGCAAGCCGCGCACGCCCACGGCGAGGTCCCCGGCGAGCACCGTCAGCAGATGGATCTCCTCGGGTGAAAACGGACGGACATGCCGGGAATAGACCGTGAGAACGCCGAATGCGGTGCCGTCCTCGGCAAGCAGCGGAAAGGCCGCCGCAGCCCGGAATCCGAGCCTCTCGGCCAGCGCCTTCCAGGGCACCAGCCGGACATCGGCAAGGATGTCGTCGCACACCACGGGGCGACCGGTCCGAACGGCGGTCGGCGTGGGTGCCGCGCCCTCCGCATCGTCGGCCCATGAGATGGACGGAACGATGGACGGGTCGTCGTCGAAACCGTCCATCGCCGCGGGGACGATCGTTTTCCCCTCATCCCGCGACGCCATGCCCACCCACACGGTCGCGTAGCCGCAGTCGTTCCGGATGATCCGGCAGACCTCGCGCAGGAAATCTTCCTCCCCGGTGGCCCGCAGCAACGCGGCGTTGCTGCTCGCGATGGCGCGCTGGGCACGTGCCTGCCGTGCCAGGTCCGCCTCCCGCCGCTTCATGTCGGAAATGTCGTGCAGCGTCACGAATACTTCGTAGGGCCGGGTTTCGCCGGGCCTGAAACGCGGGACCGCGTTGATCGCGAGCCACACGAACTCGCCGCGCCGGGGGTTGAACACGGCGGCCACCTGGCCGAGGACCGGCCGGCCCGTGCGCAAAGCGATCATCGACGGGTGCTCGTCGCCCGGCCACGGGGAGCCGTCCTCCTTCAGCACCCGCCATGCCGGGTGCATGGAGTCGCGCGCAAGGAACTCGTCCCGGGTCAGGCCGAACAGGTCCAGTCCCGCACGATTGATGTCGGTCAGCGATCCGGCGGCATTCTGGACGAAGACCCCCTGCGTCATCGTCTCGAAGAGGTCCCGGTACCGGGCCTCGCTTTCGCGCGCCGCGTCTTCGCGCGCCTTGCGGTCCGTGATTTCCCAATGTGCGACCAGGCAGGCATTCTCGTCCCCGGCGAGCGGGGTCGCCTCCAGCACGAACCACCGTTCGGCACCCGGCACCGGGCAGGCATACTCGTAAGTGAAGCGTGGCACGCGCCGGTCGAGGACGGCGGAAATCCCCTCGGAGGCGGCGCGGCCGTCTTCGGCGCCCGGACCGGAGCACTCTCGGCACACTCGCAGATAGTTCGTTCCGACGTCATTGCCGGCGCGGTTCGGGCAGTGGGGTCCGCATTGTTCCCGGCAGAAGTCACGCCATGCGGCATTCACCGCGACGATGCGGCCATCCCGGGCGAGAATCGCCACGTGGGCCGTCAGGGCGTCCAGGATCGCCCCGACCAGGGTCGTCGCGGCGGGTCGGTCGGCCGCTGGAGTCACGGGTATCATCGGATCACAATGGCAAATGCCAAGGGGTTCAACGAAAAGGTCGAGATTCTCGCCTGATCGGCGGGCAGGTGAAAGGGCATTTCGTCGGTTTTTTGGGGGAGGCAATGGCATGAAGACGTCGC
>DAOLKI010000053.1:9221-10291 GCA_035331665.1 Rhodocyclaceae bacterium | reverse complement strand
AAGCAGCATACCCGACCCAGAAGCCCTCAAAAACGCCATCGTGGCCCTGCTGGCGGCGGTCCTGGGCGTCGGTGTCTTCGTCGTCTGGAATGCGCCGGCGATCCTCGCCGAGGCCGCCTTCGAGGCCGCGCTGGCGGCCGGCCTCGTCCGCTCGGCGCGGCGGGTGGTGCAACCCGGCTGGATCGGCGGGGCCCTGCGCGGCAGCTGGAAACCCTTCGCCGGCGTCTTCGCGATCGCCATGACCGTGGCGTGGTTGGCGGAGACTTTCGCTCCCGAGGCGCGTACCCTCCCGGAAGCGATCCGATTCATCGTGAGCATGACCTGATGGCCAAGGCGAAAAGCATCTACACCTGCACCGAATGCGGGGCGACCAATCCCAAATGGCAGGGCCAGTGCCCCGGCTGCGGCCAATGGAACACCCTGGTGGAGACCGTTGCCGAGAGCGCCGCGCCGAATCGCTTCGCGCCGCTCGCCGCGGCCGGCAAACTGCAGCGCCTGGCGGACATCAAGCCCCGGGAGGAGCCCCGTCTGCCCACCGGCATCGAGGAGTTCGACCGCGTCCTCGGCGGGGGCCTCGTGGCCGGCGGCGTCGTCCTGATCGGCGGCGATCCGGGCATCGGCAAGTCCACCCTGCTGCTCCAGGCCCTGTCCCGCCTGGCGGAGGCCGGCCAACCGGTACTCTACGTTTCCGGCGAGGAATCCGCCGAGCAGGTGGCCCTGCGCGCGCAACGCCTGCAGCTACCCGCGGCGGGCCTGCAATTGCTCCCGGAGATCGGCCTGGAGAAGATCCTCGCCACCATCGCCCGGGAACAACCCCTGGTCGCCGTCATCGATTCCATCCAGACCCTGTATTCGGAGGCGCTCACCTCGGCGCCGGGCTCCGTCGCCCAGGTGCGCGAATGCGCCGCCCAGCTCACGCGCCAGGCCAAGCAGGGAGGCACCACGGTGATCCTGGTCGGCCACGTGACCAAGGAAGGGGCCCTGGCCGGGCCGCGGGTGCTGGAGCACATCGTGGATACCGTCCTCTACTTCGAGGGGGACACCAATTCCAGCTTCCGCCTGGTGCGGGC
>DAOLKI010000053.1:0-9121 GCA_035331665.1 Rhodocyclaceae bacterium | reverse complement strand
ATACCGTCCTCTACTTCGAGGGGGACACCAATTCCAGCTTCCGCCTGGTGCGGGCGTTCAAGAACCGTTTCGGCGCCGTGAACGAGCTGGGGGTCTTCGCCATGACGGACCGGGGCCTGAAGGGCGTCTCCAATCCCTCCGCGCTGTTCCTGTCCCAGCACGCCCAGGACGTGGCCGGCTCCTGCGTGCTGGTCACCCAGGAGGGCACCCGCCCGCTGCTGGTGGAGATCCAGGCCCTCGTGGATGCGGCGCACAGCCCGAGCCCGCGGCGCCTGACCGTGGGGCTGGATCCGAGCCGCCTGGCGATGCTGCTCGCGGTATTGCATCGTCATGCAGGCATCGTCTGCTTCGACCAGGACGTGTTCGTGAACGCGGTCGGCGGCGTGCGCATCCAGGAACCGGCCGCAGACCTGGCGGTGCTGCTGGCCGTGGTCTCGTCGCTGCGCAACCGTCCGCTGCCCGGCAAATGGGTGGCCTTCGGCGAGGTGGGCCTGGCCGGCGAGATCCGCCCGGCGCCGCGCGGCCAGGAGCGACTCAAGGAGGCGGCCAAGCTGGGTTTCACCCACGCCCTGATCCCCCGCGCCAATGCCCCGAAGGCGCCCATCAAGGGCATCGAGGTGATCGCGCTGGAGCGGGTGGAGGAGGCCGTGGAGCAGATGCGGAACCTGTGAGGGAGGCCCGCGGTCGTCCATTCGTCATGCGCTGGGAAATTCCATGAAAACAGCATCCACATCCCGCGACGCCGGCCGCCGGTCGCGCGGGCCCGGCCGGGGACCCATGCCTGCCTTGCGCCTGATGCTGCGCATGCTGGTCCGCGATTGGCGGGCCGGAGAGCTGCACGTGCTGGCCCTCGCCCTCGTCCTCGCCGTGGCCGCCATGACCAGCGTGAGCTTCCTGGTGGACCGGGTCGAGCAGGCCCTGGACACCGAGGCCCACCAGCTCCTCGGCGGCGACCTGCTGCTGTCGGCCGACCATCCCTGGGACGACGCCTTCCGCGCCGAAGCGGCCGCCCGCGGACTGCGCCTCGCCGAGAGCGCGCTGTTCCCCAGCATGGCGAACGGCACCGGCGGCGCGCAACTGGCCGAGGTGAAGGCGGTCGGCGAAGGCTATCCGCTGCGCGGCCGGCTGCGTATCACGCGGGTCCCCCGCGCCGACGACGCCGAGGCGGACGGCATCCCGGCCCCGGGCGAGGTCTGGCCCGACGAACGCCTCGCCGGCGCCCTGGCCGCGGACCCCGGGTCCGCCATTTCCCTGGGCCGCAGCGCCCCGCGCGTTTCCGCCATCCTGACGCTGGACCCGGACCGGGGCGTGAATGCCTTCGCCCTGGCCCCGCGCCTCCTGATGAACCTGGCCGACCTGCCGGCCACCGGCCTCGTCGTCACCGGCAGCCGGGTGGCCTGGCGCCTGCACCTGGCAGGGGAACGGCCGGCGGTCGACGCCTACCGCCGCTGGGCGGAAGATCACCTCGGCCGCGGCGAGCGTCTGGAGAGCCTCGACCGGGCACGACCGGAGATCCGCAACGTCCTCGAGCGGGCCCAGCGCTTCCTGCGCCTGGCCGCGCTGCTGGCGGTGGTCCTCGCCGCGGTGGCCGTCGGCCTCGCGGCCCAGCGCTACATGCGGCGGCACCTGGACGGCTGCGCCGTGCTGCGTTGCCTCGGTGCGCGGGAAAGCCAGATCCTGACCATCCACGGCGGGGAATTCCTGCTGCTGGGTCTGGCGGCGACGCTGGCCGGCGGAATCCTGGGCTACGCGATGCAGGCCCTGCTCCTCGGTATGCTCGGCGGCCTGTTTCCCAATGCCTTGCCGGCTCCGGGATGGCGTCCCTGGGCCCTGGGCCTGGCGGTCGGCACGGTGCTGGTCGCGGGCTTCATCCTCCCGCCCCTGCTCCGTCTGCGGCGCGCGTCCACGCTGCGGGTCCTGCGCCGGGAGTGGGAAGGCACGGCCCCCCTGTCCTTCCCGGCCTATGCGTTGGGCATCGCCGCGCTGGCGGCGCTGATGTTCGCCCTGGCCGACGACGCGACGCTCGGCGCCGTGGTGCTGGGCGGGTTCGCGATTGCCATTGCCGTGTACGCCGTGGCGGCGCGACTGCTGCTCGGCCTCGCGGGCGGCGTGCGCGCGGGCGGCGGCTGGCGCTACGGCATGGCCAGCCTGCGCCGGCGCCGCCTGTCGGTCACCGTCCAGGCCGTCGCCCTCGGGCTGGGCCTCACCGCGCTGCTGCTGCTCACCGTGTCGCGCGAGGGGCTGATGGCTTCCTGGCGTTCCCGCGTGCCCCCGGACGCACCCAACCGTTTCGTCATCAACATCCAGCCCGACCAGCGCCGTGCCGTGCATGACCTGTTCTCCGTCCAGGGCCTTGCCCCCCCTTTCCTGGAGCCCATGGTGAGAGGCCGACTGGTGGCCGTGAATGGAACCCGCGTCGGACCGGAGACCTACGAGGATGACCGCGCGAAACGCCTGGTGGACCGGGAGTTCAATCTTTCCTGGGCCGACCAGCTGCCGGCGGGCAACCAGGTCGTCGCGGGGCGCTGGCACGGACGGCAGGCAGGCGAGGAGTTTTCCGTCGAACAGGGCCTCGCCGAGACGCTCGGCCTGCGCCTGGGCGACGCGCTGACCTACGACGTGGCCGGGCGGCGGCTGTCCGGGCGGATCACCAGCCTGCGCAAGCTCGAATGGGATTCCATGCGGGTCAATTTCTTCGTCATCGCGCCGCCAGGCGCCCTGCAAGGCTTCCCCGCCAGCTACATCACGAGCTTCCACCTGCCGCGCGACCGGGGCGATTTCGTGAACATGCTCGTCCGGGAATTCCCGAACCTGACGGTGATCGACGTGGCGGCGCTGCTGCGCCAGGTGCAGACGACCCTCGACCAGGTCGCCACGGCGGTCCAGGCCGTGTTCGGCTTCTCCCTCGCCGCGGGATTTGTGGTCCTCGTGGCCGCCCTGCAGGCCACGGCCGACGAACGCTTCCGGGAGCTCGCCATCATGCGGGCCCTCGGTGCCCGGCGCCGCCAACTCGCGGCCGGACTGACGGCGGAGTTCGCGGCCGTAGGTGCCATCGCGGGCCTCATGGGCGGCCTGGGGGCGGCGGGCATCAGCTGGGCCCTCGCGACCCTGGCCCTGCATCTGCCCTACCGGCCCGACATGGGCGGGGTTGCGTTGGGGGTGGCCGCAGGGGTGGTGGGCGTCGCTGCCGCCGGCCTGTTGGGCAGCCGCGGCACCCTGCGGACGGCCGCCGCCGACGCGCTGCGCGACAACTGACGGATTTTCGCCGCCCTGCGGCCTTGCGGCAAGGTATCGCTTTTGTTATACGGAACAGATGAGCCCGGCTGAAATCGCCCCCGGAAGGATCGGCAAACTCACCTTCACCGTCCTCGGTCCGGCCCTTGCCTATGGGGTGGCGGGCGTCCTGGCGGTGGCGGGGATCTGGTACGAATTCGCCCAGATCGACCGCAATCTGGAGACGGTGGCCCGGGAGCGGGGCGCCGTCCTGTTCCGCCTCATCGAACTGACCCGGGACTGGAACGCGGAACATGGCGGCGTTTACGTCCCGATCACGCCCGCGACCCAACCCAATCCCTACCTGGACGATCCGCAGCGCGACGTGGTGACGGTGGACGGCCAGCGCCTGACCAAGATCAACCCCGCGTTCATGACCCGGCAGATATCCGAGATCGCCGCGCGGGCCCAGGGCCTGCAGTTCCACATCACGAGCCTCAAACCCATCCGGCCGGCCAACGACCCGGATTCGTGGGAAAGGGAATCCCTGGCTCATTTCGAAAACGGCGCGAGGGAAAGGATCAGCCTGGTCGGCCTCGAGTCGGGAGCCCCCGTCCATCGTTACATGGCGCCCCTGCTGGTCAAGCCGTCATGCATGAAATGCCATTCCGGCCAGGGCTACCGCGTAGGCGACATCCGGGGAGGCATTTCGGTCTCCACGCCGGCAGCCGACCTCCTCGCGGTCAGGGATGCCCAGCGCCTGCGGGTCAAGTGGTTCGCCCTGATCTTCTTTGCGGCCCTGGCCGGCCTTTCCCACCTCCTCATTGTGCGGGCAAGGCGCCACTACGAATCCCTCTGGCGGGTGACGACCCGCCAGGAAGTCCTCATCGCGGATCGCACCGCCGAACTTTCCGCGGCCAACGAGCGCCTGGTGGAGGATGCCAGGCAGCGCGAACGGGACCAGCGCCGTCTCGCCGAAAGCGAGGCGCGCTATCGCACTGCCGTGGAGAGCAGCCGCGAGGGCATCTACCTGACGGACGGCCGCCTGATCCTGTTCGCGAACCAGCGGCTGTCCGACATATTCGCCATCCCCGCGGAAGACCTGATCGGCATGGCGACGCTCGAATTGGTGCATCCGGATGACCTGGACCGGGCGGCCGGAGCACTCTCCCGATACCTGGGCGGCGAACAGGAGAGCGCCCGCCTGCGCTGCCGTATCCACCACGCCGACGCGGCGGCGCGACGGGTCGCCGACATGGAGATCGCCCGCCTGCCGGCCGATGACGGTTCGGGAGCCCGCTTCCTGGTGAGGGTCGCCGACGTGACCGAGAAGCTCGTCACAGAACAGGAACTGCAGATTGCCGCCGCGGTGTTCGAGAGCGCGGCAGAAGGCGTGATGGTGACGGATTCCGACAACCTCATCCTGCGCGTGAATCCCGCCTTTACGGCGATCACCGGCTACACGCCGAGGGAGGTCCTTGGCCGCGATCCCCGCATGCTCAAGTCGGGCCGCCATACCCCCGGGTTCTACGCCGAGATGTGGCGGATGATCGACACCGAGGGGCGCTGGGAGGGCGAGATCACGAACCGGACGAAGAACGGACGCATCTACGTGGAGTGGCTCGCCATCACGACCATCGCGGGCGAGGAAGGCATGGGCAGCGGCGGTCGTTACGTGGCGACCTTCAGCGACATCACGCGCCGCAAGGAGGCCGAGGAGGCGGTACGCTACCAGGCCCAGCACGATCCGTTGACCGGACTGCCCAACCGGAACCTGTTCGCGGACCGGCTCCTCTCGGCGCTCGCCACCGCCCACCGGCACGGGTGGGGTTGCGCCCTCATGTACCTCGACCTGGACCGGTTCAAGGAAGTCAACGATACCCTCGGCCATGCCGCAGGCGATGCCCTGCTCGCGGAAACCGCCCGGCGCCTGCTCTCCTGCGTGCGCGAGAGCGACACGGTGGCCCGTTTCGGTGGCGACGAGTTCGCGATCGTCCTCGGCGAGGTGACGAGCCCGGCCGACGCGGAACGCATCGCCCGGCGCGCGATCATTGCCGTCGAGGCGCCGTTCGAACTGAGCGAGGGGCCGGCCTCCGTATCGGCCAGCATCGGCATCGCCTTGTACCCGGAGAATGGCACCGACGCCGACCGGCTCAGGCGCAACGCGGACTCGGCCCTCTATGCGGCGAAACGGGCCGGGCGGGCGACCTTCCGCTTCCACGAACCCCGGGACGGTGCGGACCCGCCACCGGCATGACGCGGAATCCGTCCCCGGCCCGCCCCGCCGGCGGACCCGGGGGGGTTGCCGGTGCGCCGGGGTTGACTATCTTTCGTGATATGGTTTCATAAACGGGAAATAACGATTTCGGGTGACGCGGCAGCCCCAACCCCCCGGCTGCGCTTCGCGGCACGGCCTCGCGGCCGGCGGCGGCCCGCCCATCCGGAATATGCCACGCCACGCCTTCAGGGCCCCGGAGCCGCCCGTCCGCGTCGCATGACGAAGGAGTCTCCATTGCCCGACGAAGCATCGCCCCGCGGCGCGGCCCCGGGGCCGCGCACGCCGTTCCCGCCGGGAGTCATCGTTCCCCGGACCGCCGCGTCGGATCGCGCGAGGCGGGCGTTCGCGTGCGGAGGCTTCCGATGACCCCCGCCGCGATGGAATCGCTCGGCCCGTCCGTCGAGCCGCCCCAGCTCGGGTTCACCGCCGACCTGGTCGCGCAACTCGTGGTGCCGACCTTCGCGCTGGACGCCCATCGACGGGTGATCCTTTGGAACACGGGGTGCGAGCGCCTGACCGGGATGCCGGCGGCGCGGGTGCTGGGTACCCGGGACCACTGGCGGGCCTTCTACGACGAGGACCGCCCCTGCCTCGCCGACCTGCTCGTGGAAGGACGTGCGGGCGAAATCGATGCCTACTATCCCATCCACCACCATTCCGAGGACGCGGCGTTCGGCGCCCATACCGAGAACTGGTGCGTGATGCCCCTGCTCGGCAAGCGGCTCTACCTCGCCATCGACGCCGGGCCCATCCGCGACGAGACGGGCCGTCTGGTGGCCGTCGTCGAAACCCTGCGCGACATGACCGAACGGCAGAACGCGGAAGTGCGGCTGCGGGCCATGTTCGATCACTCGCCGGACATGGCCATGATCACGGAAAGGCAGACCGGCCGGTTCCTGCAGGTGAACGGGGCCTTTACGCGGGTGCTGGGCCACACGCCGGCCCAGGCCATCGGCCGCACATCCACGGAACTGGGGACCTGGGCCACGCCGACCGGCAGGTCCGAGGTGCTCGCCGCCCTGGGCGACGCGAAACGCCTCGCCAACCACGAAGTGCTGCTGCGCCGGGCGGACGGCAGCGTCTTTCCGGCGCTGATTTCCATGGAGCCGCTGACCCTCGACGGGATCGAAGTCCTCTTCATCACGGCGCGCGACATCTCCGATCGCAAGCGCGCCGAGGAGGCGATCCGGCTCTATGCCAACGTGTTCGAGCACAGCGGCGAGGCGATCCTGGTCACGGACCGGGACAACCGCATCGTGTCCCTGAACCGCACCTTCACCCGCCTGACGGGGTACACCCTGGACGACCTGCGCGGCCGCAATCCCAGCGTGCTGGCGTCGGGCAACACGCCCCCCGACACCTACCAGGCGATGTGGAAGGCCGTTCAACTCGAGGGTTTCTGGCAGGGAGAGCTGTGGGACCGCGCCAAGGACGGCAACGAATCGCCCCGCTGGGCGGCGATCTCGTCGATCCGCGACGACGAGGGGGAACTGACGCATTACATCGCCAGCTTCACGGACATCACGGAACACAAGGCCGCGGCCGACCGCATCGAGTATCTGGCCCACCATGACGCGCTCACCGGCCTGTGCAACCGCTTCTGCCTCGAAGGCCGCCTCGCCCAGTCCCTGCTCGAGGCGAAACGCGAGCAGCGCACCCTGGCGGTCATGTTCATCGACCTGGACCGTTTCAAGGTGATCAACGACGCCCTCGGCCACCACGTGGGCGACCTGCTGCTCGTCCAGGTGGCGGAACGCCTCCAGTCCTGCATGCGGGAAAGCGACATCGTCTCCCGGCTCGGCGGAGACGAGTTCGTCGTCGTGTCCACGCGGCTCGTGGACGCCGCCGACGCCGGCCTCGTCGCGGCCCGCATCCTCAACGCCCTCGATGTCCCCTACACGCTCGAAGGCCGGGTCCTGCACGCGACGCCCAGCATCGGCGTCAGCGTATTCCCGGACAATGGCGACGACCCGGCGACGCTGATGAAGTGCGCGGATGCGGCGATGTATTCCGCCAAGGAGAAGGGACGCAACGGCTTCCAGTTCTTCACCGCGACCATGACGGCGGCGGCGACGGAAAGGCTGGAACTGGAACGGGACCTGCGCGCGGCCCTGCAGGAGGGCCAGTTCGAATTGCACTATCAGCCGCAGATCTCCACCGCCGACGGGCGGACGCGCGGCATGGAGGCGCTGTTGCGCTGGCGGCATCCGCGGCGCGGCATGGTCTCCCCGATGACCTTCATTCCCATCGCCGAAGAGACGGGCGTCATCATCCCGCTGGGGCTCTGGGTCCTCGACGAGGCCTGCCGGCAACTGGCGGCCTGGCGCGCCGACGGCATCGTCGACCTGCGCGTCGCCGTCAATCTGTCGGCCCAGCAGTTGCGCTCGCCGGATCTGATCGACGACGTGCGCAACACCCTCGCGAAGCACGGCCTGGGCGCGGGCGACCTGGAACTGGAGGTGACCGAGACCACGGCCATGACCGATCCCGAGCGGGCCATCGGCCAGCTGAAGGCCCTGCGGGACCTGGGCGTCGACCTGGCGATCGACGATTTCGGGACCGGCTATTCGTCCCTGGCCTACCTCAAGCTGCTGCCGATCCAGACCCTCAAGCTGGATCGCGCCTTCGTTTGCGACATCGAGACGGACGACAACGATGCCGCGATCAGCGGCGCCACGGTCGCGCTCGCCCACAGCCTGGACCTGCGCGTCGTGGCCGAAGGCATAGAGACCGAAGGCCAGGGGGCCTTCCTGCGCCACCACGGCTGCGACATGCTGCAGGGATATCTGTACGGACGCCCCGAACCGGGAACCGCGTGGAGCGAGCGCTGGCGGAAGTCCGGATGACCCGGGCCTGGCAGCGGTATCAGGCCAGGCCCTCCATCGGCTGCACGGTCACCGCTTCCCCGGGCTGCACGTTGCCGCGTTCCGGCTCCAGCACGATGAAGCAGTTGGCGTCGGCCATGGAGCGCAGGATGCCGGAACCCTGGGCGCCGGTGGGGCGGACCTGCCATTCCCCGCCCGCGGCGAACAGGATGCCGCGCTGGAATTCCGTGCGTCCGCGGCCCTTCTTCAGGGCCTCCGTACAGGGCACGCGGAAGCTCGGCAGATCCCGGGGCCGCGCGCCCGCCATGGCGAGGAGCGCCGGCCGCACGAACTGGTAGAAGGTCACCATCACGGCCACCGGATTGCCCGGAAGCCCGAACAGCCACGCCTGGCGGTCCCCGTCCGCGATGCGGCCGAAGGCCATGGGCCGTCCCGGCTTCATCGCGATCTTCCAGAACGCCACCTCGCCGAGGCGGGCCATCATGGCCTTGACGAAATCGGCCTCGCCCACGGAGACGCCGCCGCTGGTGATGACCGCGTCGGCCTGGCGCGCCGCCTCCCGGAAGGCGGCTTCCAGGAGGACCGGATCGTCCCGGACGATGCCCATGTCCAGCACCTCGCATCCGAGGCGGGCCAGCATGCCGCCCAGCGTGTAGCGGTTGCTGTCGTATATCTGGCCCTCCTCCGGCTGGCCGCCTAACGGGCAGAGTTCGTCGCCCGTGGAGAACACGGCGATGCGCGGGCGCCACGTCGGCACGGACGAGACGGGCAAGAAGCGCTACGTGGTGGAGACCGTGCGGGGCTC
>DAOLKI010000052.1:0-10402 GCA_035331665.1 Rhodocyclaceae bacterium | reverse complement strand
AGTCATTGGTGGTGGCGAGGACTTCCTCGAGGGAGGTGACGCCCTGGCGGACCTTCAGCAGTCCGGACCGGCGCAGGTCCTTGACGCCCTCCCGGGCCGCCTGTTCCGCGATGTCCATGGCATTGCCGCCGGTCATGATGATACGCCCGATCTCCTCCGAAATCGGCATGACCTGGTAGATGCCCACGCGCCCCTTGTAGCCGCTGCCCTTGCAGCGCTCGCACCCACCGGGGCCGAAAAGCTGCAGTCCGTCGATGTCGTCCTCCTGGAATCCGGCCTGCAGCAGGGCCTCGACCGGGATGGAGACGGGTTTCTTGCAGTTGCACAGCCGCCGGGCCAGTCGCTGCGCCGTGATCAGGATGACGCTGGACGCGATATTGAAAGGCGCGATCCCCATGTTCTGCAGCCGCGACAATGTGGTCGGCGCATCATTGGTATGGAGCGTGGAGAGGACCAGGTGTCCCGTCTGGGCCGCCTTGATGGCGATCTCCGCCGTATCCAGGTCGCGAATCTCGCCGACCATGATGATGTCCGGGTCCTGGCGCAGGAAGGATTTCAGCGCCGCGGAGAACGTGAGTCCGGCCTTGTCGTTCACGTTCACCTGGTTGATCCCCGGCAGGTTGATTTCGGCGGGATCCTCGGCGGTGGAGATATTGACTCCCGGCTTGTTCAACATGTTGAGGCAGGTGTAGAGGGACACCGTCTTGCCACTGCCGGTGGGGCCGGTGACCAGCACCATGCCGTAGGGGCGATTGATCGCGTCGACCAGGGACTGCCGCTGCTCGGGCTCGTAGCCGAGGGCATCGATCCCGAGCATCGCCGACGACGGATCAAGGATCCGCATGACGATCTTCTCGCCGTGCAGGCAGGGAAGCGTGCTGACGCGGAAGTCGATGGCCTTGTTCTTGGAAAGGACCAGTTTCATCCGCCCGTCCTGGGGAACACGCTTTTCCGAAATGTCGAGGCGCGAGATCACCTTGATGCGCGAAGCGATCTTCTCCTTGATGACCAGAGGCGGCTGGGTGATCTCGCGGAGTATCCCGTCCGTCCGGAAGCGGATCCGGTAGTACTTTTCGTAGGGTTCGAAATGGACGTCCGAGGCCCCTTCGGCGATCGCGTCAAGCAGGATCTTCTGGATGAAGCGGACGACGGGTGCGTCATCCACCTCGGCGGCGGCGGCGTCCGGCGCCGCCTCGGTGGCCGCCTCGTCGGCGAATTCCAGGTTCAGGTCTTCGTCGACAAATTCCTTGAGGGAGGATTCGGGCGTTTCGACCAGCTTGCCGACGACCGCAATCAGCTTGTCGCACTCCACGACGACCGGATCGACCGAGAGGCCGGTCTGGAAGCGGATTTCGTCGAGTGCGCGCAGATTGGTCGGGTCGGCGAGCGCCACGGCGAGGCGATTGCCACGCTTGGTCAGCGCCGCCACCTGATGGCCTTGCATGAGTTTCCGGTCGATGGCATCCCTGGCCATCTGGTCGGTTTCGAAGGCCGCCAGATCCAGGAAGGGATATCCGAAGGTCTCCGCCGCGAACACCGCCACTTCGCGCGGCGTCATTCGGCCTTTCCCGACCAATTGCGCGACGAACCCGCCTCCCTCGGGAGCACCGGCGTAGGCTTCGGCCTCGGCTTCCTTCAGGCGGCCCTGTTGCACGAGGGCGCGCGCCAAACCACTCAGCGAGGTTTGCAGGGAGGCAGCCATCAATGGCAACAATTCCTCATGATCCGTCGGATAATGCCCGGCCGAGGTTTGTTTGTAAAGGATTGAATCGGCGGCAATATCCAGCCTGATCGGAGTTTCGCCTGCGCCCCGTCGAGGCGACGGCGCGGGGCGCATCGCGGTTCCGGTCCGCATCCGCCCCGCGCGTTCAACGCGGGGCTTCCGATTCGACGTCTTCCGGTCGGAACAAGCGCACCCGTTTCACCCGTCGCCCTTCGATCTGCAGGATTTCCATCCGCACGCCGGAGAGCCGGAGACCCAATCCGGAATCCGGAATATCCCCGAGGTATTCGAGGATCAGTCCGTTCAGGGTCTTCGGCCCCGAAAGGGGCAGTTCAAGGCCAAGCCGGCGGTTGATCTGGCGCAGGGTACGCCCGCCGTCGACCACCGTGGAGCCTTCCCGGCCCCAAGCGAGTTCGCCGGCCTGCTCCGGGACAGTCGTCGTGAATTTGCCCACGATCTCCTCGATGATGTCCTCGAGGGTGACGAGCCCGAGCAGTTCGCCGTACTCGTCCACGACCAGCGCAATGCGCTGACGGTTCTCCTGGAAGAATCTCAATTGTTCGTAGATCGACGTGGAGGACGGCACGAAATAGGGGGCGACGAGATTCTCGCGCACGGTTTGGGCATCCAGTTCGCCCGTGAGGAGGCTACCGAGGAAGCGCCGCAGGTGAAGGACACCGATCACGTTGCCGGGCTCTTCCTCGAAGACGGGCAGGCGGGTGTGATAGCTGGTTGCGATCTTCGTCCGAAGTTCGTCCAGCGGCGTCGCGATGTCGATCGCTTCGATCTCCGACCGGGGGGACATGACGTCCTCCACCGTCACGTCCTCCAGGTCGAACAGGTTGACCAGGATCTCGCGGTGGCCGCGAGGTATGAAGCTGCCTGACTCGAGAACGATGGAACGCAGTTCTTCGGTGGTCATGCGGGGCGTCTCGGCCGATAGCGCCCTCTGCAAACCGAGCAGCCGCAACAGCCCGCGGGCAAACAGGTTCACGAACCACACCACGGGGTACACGGCTCGCAACATCGGCCACAACAGGAAGGGGACGACCATGGCCAACCGGTCGGCGTGGGTCGCACCGACGATCTTGGGAGTGATCTCGGAAAACACGAGGATCGCGAACGTGACGAGCAGCGTGCCGGCCCCCAGGGCCCATTTCTCCTCGCCGAACAACTCGATCGCGATGACGCTGACGAGGGTGGCGGCCGCCGCGTTGATCAGGGCGCTGCCGAGAAGGATGACGCCGAGCAGTTTGTCCATGCTGCCCAACAGGTCCAGGGCAAGCCGGGCGCCGCGGTTTCCGCCGGCGGCAGCGTGGCGCAATCGATGGCGGTTCGCCGCGACCATGCAGGTTTCGGCCAACGAGAAGAAGGCCGAAAACAGCAGCAGCAGGATCAGCGCCACGGCCAGGGCCGTCAGGGGAATCTCGTCCAAGGGTCTTGCCGGTTGGCGGGACTGGGTGTGGAGGTCGAAACTGCGCGCAGGGCGCTCAGGACGTGCGGCCGAGCAACACTTCGAGCACGAACCGGCTGCCCACGTAGGCGAGGACCAGGGCGGCGAACCCGGCCATGGTCCAGCGCAGTGCCTTGCGGCCCCGCCAGCCGCGCAGGGTCCGACCGAGGATGAGCGCCGCGAAAATCGCCCAGGAGAGGAACGCAAACACGGTCTTGTGATTGAAGGTCAGTGCCTTCCCGAACATCGACTCGGAGAAGACGACCCCCGTGAGCAGGGTGAGCGTCAGGAGCGCGAAGGCGATGTGGATCAGGCGGAAGAGCAGCGCCTCCATGGTCAGCAACGGCGGCAGGCCGGCGAAAAGCGGAGTGAGCCGCCCCCGGTGCAGACGGCGTTCGGTGACGGCCATCAGGACGGCGTGCAGTGCAGCCAAAGTGAATAGGCTGTAGGCCAGCATGGCCATGAGGAAATGGGCCCGGAACGCCATCGAACCCGCATTCACCACGAGGTGCTGGCTGGGAAAGAGGGCCGGCAGGAGCGAAAAGACGGCCGCCAGCGGCAGGCCGAGCATCTGCAGACCTTCCATGCGGGCGTAGAAACTCTCGATCCAGTACAGCGCAATCGCCAGCCAGAATATGACCGACACCGCAACCGAAAACCCGAATCGCATGACCGGTCCGTGGGGGTCTTGGCCCCCCGCGAGGCTGCCGGGAAATATCTCGGCGGCGAGCGTCGCGCCGTGCATCAGCAGCGCCACCAGCAACCAGGCGCGTTCCCATGCCACGAGGCCCGCCACGGGCTGGTCCAGCACCGGCCCCTTCCAGCGGGTGCGCCAAAAGTGCATCGCCAGCCCCGCGTAAAGGGCCGTCGCAAGCAGATGAAGTAGAATCGGCGGCATTCCGCAAGTCTACCGCATACGCCTTTCCCGCCCCCATGCTCGACAACCTGACCCAGCGCCTTGCCCGCGTCGTCAAGACCTTGCGCGGCCAAGCGCGCCTGACCGAAGACAACATCCAGGAGATGCTGCGCGAAGTCCGCATGGCGCTCCTGGAGGCGGACGTGGCGCTCCCGGTCGTCAAGGAATTCATCGGCCGGGTGAAGGAGAAGGCGGTCGGGCAGGAAGTCGTCGGGTCCCTGACGCCGGGGCAGGCCCTGGTGGGAGTGGTCCATCGGGAATTGACGGAATTGATGGGTGGTCAGGCCGCGACCATCAACCTGGCCACACAGCCCCCGGCCATCATCCTGATGGCGGGCCTGCAAGGTGCCGGCAAGACCACGACGACCGCCAAGCTGGGGAAGTGGCTCCGCGAGCGGCAGAAGAAGAAGATTCTCGCCGTGTCCTGCGACGTCTACCGCCCGGCCGCGATCGAACAGCTGAAGACGGTGTCCGCCCAGGCGGGAATCGACTTCTTTCCGTCGGCGGCGGGACAGGCGCCCGCCGACATAGCGCTTGCCGCCCTCGATTACGCGCGCAAGCATTACTACGACGTGCTGTTCGTCGATACCGCCGGTCGACTGGCCATCGACGAGGCCATGATGGCGGAGATCCGTGAGTTGCACGCGCTGCTCCAGCCCGTCGAGACCCTGTTCGTCGTGGACGCGATGCTGGGCCAGGATGCCATCAACACGGCACGGGCCTTCAGCGAGGCCCTGCCCCTGACGGGCGTGATCCTCACGAAACTGGACGGCGATGCCCGCGGCGGTGCGGCTCTGTCGGTGCGCCACGTGACGGGCAAGCCGCTCAAGTTCGCCGGGGTCGGCGAGAAACTCAACGGTCTCGAGGAGTTCCACCCGGAACGGATGGCGGCGCGCATCCTCGGCATGGGAGACATCCTGGGCCTCGTGGAGGAGGCACAACGCTCCGTCGATCAGGACAAGGCCAAGGAATTCGTCCAGAAAATGAAGTCCGGCAAGGGCTTCGACCTGAACGACTTCAAGGAACAGATCGGCCAGATGCGCAAGATGGGCGGCCTGACCTCGCTGCTGGAAAAGCTGCCCGCCCAGTTCGGCCAGATGGCCCAGCAGGCGGGGGGCGCCGTCGAGGACAAGGCCGTCCGACGCATCGAAGGCATCATCAATTCCATGACGCCGGCCGAGCGGGCGAAGCCGGAGATCATCAAGGCGTCCCGCAAGCGCCGCATCGCGACCGGCGCCGGCGTCCAGGTCCAGGAAGTCAATCGCCTGCTCAACCAGTTCGAGCAGACGCAGAAGGTCATGAAGCAGTTCTCGAAGGGTGGAATGCAGAAGTTGATGCGCGGCATGAAGGGCATGCTGCCGGGAATGCGCTGAACCCGCGAGGTCCGTTCAACCCTGCGGGCCGGCGACGGCGGATACGGCCCGCGGCGGCCACGACCATTGCCGCTCCCAGGCGCCTCGCACCATGTTCGGATACTCCGGTTGTCCCAGGCTGCCGTTGTAGCGGCCGAGAGCCCGGTAGAGATCGCCCTTTTCGATATCCAGGTAGTGGCGCAGGATCGTGCAGCCGTAACGGAGATTGATCCGCAGGTGGAAGAGGTTGTGATCGGTTTTTCCGATCAGCTTGACCCAGAAGGGCATCACCTGCATGTAACCGCGGGCGCCGGCGGAAGACACGGCGTACTTGCGGAAGCCGCTTTCGACCTGGATCAGGCCGAGAACGAGCTGCGGGTCCAGCCCTGCCCGCCGGGCCTCGTAATGCACGGTCTTCAGGAATTCGAGGCGCCCCTGCCTGTCGGGGATGCGCTTCATCAGGCGCAGGGACATGGCCGACAGCCAGTTCACCTTTTCCTCGATGTTGGGGAACTGGGGCTCCGGGGCGGCCCGGTCGGACACCGCCGCATGCAACGCCGCCTGAACGCTCGCCGCGAGCGGCTCGTATTTCTGCGCCCCGGCGAACGCCGGGGCCGTCGCCAACGACAGGGCGAGCGCCAGCGCTCGCTTCATGGAGGCAGCAATGCGCGCACCTGGGCCGCCACCTCGCCGAGGGGGATCATGCGTGCCTCGCTGTCCTGCCGCCCCTTGTACTCGGCTGCCCCTTCCTTGAGGCCCCGGTCGCCCACCACGATGCGATGCGGGACGCCGATCAATTCCCAGTCGGCGAACATGGAACCCGGCCGCTCGTCGCGGTCGTCCAGGATCGCGTCGACGCCCTCGGCGCGCAGGTCTGCGTAGATCTTTCCGGCAGCCTGCCGGACCGCGTCGGACTTGTTCCACCCCATGGGCACGATCACCGCTTCGAAAGGTGCGATCGCGGCCGGGAACACGATGCCCTTTGCGTCGTGGCCCTGTTCGATCGCCGAGCCGACGATGCGGGTCACGCCGATGCCGTAGCAACCCATCTCCATGACGCGTTCCTTGCCCTGCTCGTCCAGGAAGCGGCACTGGAGGGCCTCGGAATACTTGGTCCGCAACTGGAATATATGGCCCACCTCGATTCCGCGGCAGAGGTCGAGCGATCCTTTGCCGTCCGGCGAGGGATCGCCCTCCACGACGTTGCGAATGTCCGCCACGAGGTCCGGTTCGGGGAGGTCCCGACCCCAATTGGCGCCGGTCAGGTGGTGGTCCGCTTCGTTGGCGCCACAGACGAAATCCCCCATGGAGGCCACCGTGCGGTCGGCGATGATCCGGACCCGGCCCCGATCGACACCGACGGGACCGATGTAACCGGGGCGACATCCGAGAAAACGCACGACCTCATCGTCGGTCGCAAACCGGAAGGGATCGAGGCCCGGAAGCTTGGCCACCTTGATTTCGTTGAGATTATGGTCGCCGCGCAGGAGAAGCAACGCGAATTCGTCGTCGTGCACGACGGCTATTGCCTTCACCGTGGTCGCGAGGGGCAAGCGCAGGAATTCCGCGACATCCTCGCAGCGGACCCGGCCTGGCGTCGGCGTCTTCTCCAGGGCCGCGCGCGGCACGGGCCGGGTCGATTCAGGCGCTACCGCCTCCGCCAGCTCGACGTTCGCCGCGTAGTCCGAGTGCGGGCAGAAGGCGATCGCGTCCTCTCCGGAGTCCGCGAGGACGTGGAACTCGTGGGACCCCGTTCCGCCGATGGACCCCGTATCGGCGGCGACCGCGCGGAAACGCAGGCCCAGTCTCGCGAAGATCCGGCCGTAGGTGTCGTACATGTTCCGGTATTCGCGTTCGAGGTCGGCAAAATCGGCATGGAACGAGTACCCGTCCTTCATGGTGAACTCGCGGCCCCGCATGACGCCGAAGCGCGGGCGGATCTCGTCGCGGAATTTGGTCTGGATCTGGTAGAAGTGCTTCGGCAGTTGGCGGTAGCTCTTGACCTCCCGGCGGACGATGTCGGTGATCACCTCCTCGTGGGTCGGGCCGATCACGAAGTCCCGCTGATGCCGGTCCTTGAAGCGCAGGAGTTCGGGACCGTATTTCTCCCAGCGGCCCGATTCCTGCCAGAGCTCGGCCGGCTGGACGGCCGGCATGAAGAGTTCCAGGGCTCCCGCCCGGTTCATTTCCTCGCGAATGATGGCCTCCACCTTGCGGACCACCCGCAGCCCCATGGGCATCCACGAGTAGATCCCCGCCGCGAGGCGTCGGATCATCCCCGCCCGAAGCATCAGTTTCTGACTGACGACCTCCGCATCCGAGGGGGCTTCCTTGAGGGTGGCGATGAAGAACTGGCTGGCGCGCATGGTGCTCGTCCGTCAAAAGGCCCGATTTTAACCGGGGCGCCTCGCTTTCCACGGCGGTCCGAATGTGGAACAATGGATCGCAGACAAACATTGGAAAGTTGCATCATGCTCGACCGGGAAGGCTACCGCCCGAACGTCGGCATCGTTCTCGTCAATAGCCGCAACGAGGTCTTCTGGGGAAAACGGATACGCGAGCATTCCTGGCAGTTCCCGCAGGGGGGCATCAAGAAGGGTGAAAGCCCGGAACAGGCCATGTATCGGGAACTGCACGAAGAAATCGGGTTGAAGCCCGATCACGTGCGTATTCTGGGCCGGACTCGCGACTGGCTGCGCTACGAGGTGCCGAAACAGTGGATCCGCCGGGAATGGCGGGAGACCTACAAGGGCCAGAAACAGATCTGGTATCTGCTGCGCATGGTCGGACGCGATTCGGACGTGCGCCTGCGGGCAACGGAGCATCCTGAATTCGACGCCTGGCGGTGGAGCAGTTACTGGGTGCCGCTGGATGCCGTGATTGAATTCAAGCGCCAGGTCTACCAACTCGCCCTGACCGAACTGGCCCGCCACCTTTTCCATCGACCGGCAGACCGCCAGCCCCCATGGCCGCTCGTGATCCTCCCGGTCCAGGAAGAGGAGCGTCCATGAGCGGGCTCGGCGGAAACGCGATGCGGCGGAGGGGAAGTTTCCCGGGCCGGCGTTGGCGGGCGATGACCTTGCTCGCGCTGGTCGGCTGCGCCGTCCAGGCGGCTTGGGGCGACGCGCCCAGGATCGAGGGCCTCGGGCCCCACCGATTGAACGAAAACGCAGCCGAACCTGGCGTCTGGAAAGAGGCGGAGACCGTCTTGCCGGATTTTCCGAAAGAGGAGAACCTGCTCGAGTTCTATGTCAGCGCGGCGACGTCTAACCGGTTTTTCGTTGACGGGGCGACCCTGTCGGTCGGACCCGACAGCGTGGTGCGGTTCACCCTCCTGGTGAAGACCAGCGGTGGTGCGACGAACACCACTTTCGAGGGTATCCGTTGCGCGACCCGGGAACGCCGACTGTATGCCACTGGCAGGTCCGACGGGACTTGGCTCAAGGCACGGATTTCCGAGTGGCTGCCGATCGAGAACAAGACGGTGAATCGGCAGCACGCTGCGCTATCCCGCGAAATCTTCTGCCCCCGCGGCGGCATCATCAATACCGCCGACGAAGGTCGCGATGCCCTCCGTCGGGGCCGGCACCCGAATGCCGATTGAGGAGACCGGCATGTCCCTGGATGCGTTGATCCTGGAATTCGACAAGGCGTTGCGCACTGTGTTCGCACCGGCGCCGACGAGGCGCCCGCGTCCCGGCGGCGGACTGCCCGAGGCAGAACTGGACGAGGCCAGCCGGCGCCATTCTGCCGCCCTGATGCGGGTGAATCATTGCGGCGAAGTCTGTGCGCAGGCCCTTTACCAGGGCCAAGCCCTGACCTCGCGGCAACCGGAGACCCGCCGCGCGTTGGAAACGGCGGCGTGGGAGGAAACCGAGCATCTGAATTGGACCGAGGCGCGCATCGCCGAGCTCGGCGGCCGGAAGAGTCTGCTCAATCCGCTCTGGTACGCGGGATCATTGGCCATGGGAATCGCCGCCGGCAAGCTGGGCGACCAGTGGAATCTGGGTTTCCTGGTCGAAACGGAGCGTCAGGTGGAGGCGCACCTGGACGATCACATCGGCCGCCTTCCGGCCCAGGACCGGAAGTCCTGGGCCATTCTGGAACAGATGAAGGCGGACGAGATCCGACACGCCGACACGGCGCTCGCCCTTGGCGGCCGGGAATTGCCCGGGCCGGTGAAGATGGTCATGCGGGCCGTGTCCCGTGTGATGACCGGGACCGCCTATCACGTGTGACGCCGTCCGGTCAGGCGGCCGCGTCAGCCCTCGACGATCTCCCAGTCGTGGGTCATGTCGGCTGTCTTGCCGAGCATGATGGAGGCGGAACAATACTTCTCCGCGGAGAGCTTGATCGCGCGCTCCACCGCTTCCGGCTTGAGTCCTCGCCCGCGCACGACGAAGTGGAAATGGACCCGGGTGAACACCTTGGGATCGGCCTCCGCCCGCTCGGCGCTGAGCCGCACTTCGCAACCGGTCACCGCCTGGCGGCCGCGCTTCAAGATCATCACCACGTCGAAGGCCGTACAACCACCCGTGCCGGCCAGGACCATCTCCATCGGCCGCGGCGCCAGATTGCGGCCGCCCGCTTCCGGAGCGCCATCCATCGCCACCAAGTGCCCGCTGCCGGTTTCTGCGACAAAACTCATCCCGTCGTGCCAGCGCACGGTACATTCCATCGCGGTCCCCCCGAGGAAAAGGGGCCATTCTAGCCGCCGCCGGACGCGTGCATCGGGCACCCGGCTCCGCGCGGGCGGAATGGTGTGTGCCGCCCCTCGGCATATGGGTTTGACAAGACCTGCTCCAATGGATTAGGATGCTCGGCTTTCCGTGCCGCGCCCGCCTGTCGCGGGACCCCGTGGCGCCAATGCCGCAACCTGAGGAAAAAACGATGAAAACCTTCTCCGCCAAGCCGCTCGAGGTGACTCGCGACTGGTTCGTCGTCGACGCGACGGACAA